>DAOVIC010000197.1 GCA_030671565.1 Anaerohalosphaeraceae bacterium | reverse complement strand
CCCCCGATACTAATAGAAAAAGTTGAGGAGATCGCAAAATTAGAGTAGCTCTAATAATTGCGTTTGGCGGCAGGCAAAATACTTCAGGCAATGTTGCAAATACGCCACAGGTAGTGTAAGATATATCTGTAATAACATTGACAATAACCAGCCATCCCCTCATAATTGGCTGCCTTAGTCGGATCAGAGTAATTGCAAAGGGAACAAGTGAAGATTCTAGCCAAAACAATGCGGCTTGCCAAAAGCACGATAGCTAAAATTGCCGAAAAGCTTTGCCCGGTACGCTGGAAAGAGCACAACGAGCTTTCCTACTGGAAAACCAGAAAAAAATCCGAAGGCGTATTATCCAACGACCACTACAAATATTTCTATACCACCCACTTCGGCTTCGACGATGACGACTTCAGGGGCAAAACAATACTCGACATAGGATGCGGCCCAAGGGGAAGCCTCGAATGGGCATCGATGGCATCACGTTGCATTGGTCTTGATCCTCTCGCAAAAGAATACCTCGCCCTCGGAGCCGACCGGCACCAAATGGAGTACATCGATTCCCCTTCTGAAAATATTCCCATAGACGACGCCCAATGCGATATAGTCTGTTCCTTCAATTCGCTCGATCACGTCGAAAACGTCGAAAAAACTCTAAGCGAGATAAAGAGGGTTACTCACCCGGACGGATTTTTCCTGCTGATAGTAGATGTCAACCATCCCCCGACTCCATGCGAACCGCACAAACTCATACCGAAAAATTTGATCGAATCCCTAAAACCGGAATTCACATGCGAAGGTATCCAGGTATATAAGCCCAACGCCAAAGGTGTTTACAATGCGATCCGTGTAGACGAAAAATTCTCACAGCCGCTCGAAACAAAAGAGATAGGATACATGTCAGCAAAGTTCAAAAAAACCAAAAACTAAACCCCGCAGCAAGCTGATCCTGATTTTTATCAGGGACACAGTACTGGACGGAGCTCACGATCTACGGCACTTCGATATTATCGAAGATCATGCTCACAACATCCTCGCTCGTCTTCTCTTCCGCTTCCGCCTCATAGCTGACGATCACCCTGTGCCTGAGCACATCCATCCCGATACTCTTAACATCCTGCGGAGTAACATACCCTCGCCCCTGTATAAAGGCGTTCGCCTTCGCCGCAACCGCAAGATAGATCGTAGCCCGCGGCGAGGCCCCATAGCTGATAAGCTCCGCGATATCGAGCCCGTACTTCTTCGGCTCACGGCTCGCGTGCACGATGTCAACGATATAGTCTTTGATCTTGTCATCGATATAGATCTGGTCGACAACCCCGCGCGTCGCGATGATCTCTTCCGGCGAAATAACAGCCGCAACATCGAACTCTTTTTTAGTCGCAGCCATCCGGTCAAGTATAAGCCTCTCCTCGTCCTTCGCCGGATAATCGATCTTAAGCTTAAGCATAAACCGGTCAAGCTGTGCCTCAGGCAATGGATACGTTCCCTCCTGCTCGATCGGATTTTGAGTTGCCAAAACCATAAAAGGCTCAGGTATGGCAAAAGTCTCACTGCCGATAGTAACCTGTTTTTCCTGCATAGCCTCAAGCAGCGCACTCTGCACCTTCGCCGGCGCACGATTAATTTCATCGGCAAGAATAATATTGGAAAACAACGGCCCCTTCCGGGTATAAAACTCACCGTCAGATTGGCGGTATATCTGAGTACCGATAAGGTCAGCCGGCAAAAGATCGGGAGTGAATTGGATACGCTTAAAATCGGCTTTGATAGCTTCCGACAACACCGTCACCGCCAGGGTCTTGGCAAGCCCCGGAACCCCCTCCAGCAGAATATGCCCGTTTGCTAAAAGCCCGACAAGCATACGCTCAACCATATACCGCTGCCCGACGATAACCTTATCCATCTCAGAGAATATCGAACTGACAAACCCGCTCTTTTCGGCGACCAAACCCTCGATCCGTGCAATATCAACAGACATAATAAAACTCCCCGGAAACCGTATCTTTCAAAATATGTTAAATAAAAACCACCAAACAACACCGGATTATGCAAAAAAACAACCCCATTTCAAGCAAAATCTCCACAACACACAACAAACCAAACATTTAGCCCCGGATTCACCAATCCGGGGTTAAGTCCGCCAAAGGCGGACGCCAAACCGCAACAATTTCGCTGCCACTCCACCCAACCGCAGGAATAAAACCACCTCCGGAGGACCCAAAATCAATACTG
>DAOVIC010000122.1 GCA_030671565.1 Anaerohalosphaeraceae bacterium | reverse complement strand
TACGATGTTTTAGTATTCTGGGCAAGTTTATTGTTACAATGCTGGCGTTGATAGCCCTTGTTTCAACCACACGATTTGCAGATTTGCTGACAGCGTTGCAAAAATTAGCAGTACCAAAGCTGTTGATAATTCAGCTCGGATTTTTGTATCGCTACATATTTGTTCTTATCGACAGGGCACATCACATATTGCGTGCAAGGGCAGGCAGAAAACTGCGAAACCTCGGTTTTAAGACGGAACTTAAAACCGCATCTTCAATGCTCGGCTCGTTGTTTATCCGCAGCATCGATACGGCAGAACACATAAACATTGCTATGCATGCCCGTGGATTTGACGGCCAATGGCGCAGCCTTTCAAGGTTGCAGTTTCGCCGCTGTGACTTAGTCTTCGCTTTGGCGTCGGCGGTCTTCATGTTGATCTTATATTTTTTTGTAGGTAAGGTTTTAGGGTAGGAATATATAATGCCAAAAGCAGTTGAGATAGAAAATTTTTCATATCATTACCCCGACGGTACCTGTGCGCTGGGCGGGATAAATCTGACCATTGAACATGGCCAGAAGGTTGCCCTGATAGGTCCCAATGGAGCCGGTAAGTCGACGCTGCTTCTTGCAATGGCAGGTTTTGCAAAGGGTAAAGGCAAAATAATCATCGACGGTCTCGAACTCGAGAAGAAAAATCTTAAGAAGATTCGCCGCACTATCGGTTCCTGCCTGGAAAATCCGGACGACCAGTTATTTATGCCCACGTTGTTTGACGACGTAGCATTTGGCCCTCTTAATATGGGCCTCGAAGCCGATGAGATAAAGACTCGTGTCGATAATGTGCTGGATAAAGTAGGGCTGGCCGAAATGGCTGACAAGGCTCCGCATCACCTCTCTGCCGGCCAAAAAAGAGCTGCCGCGATCGCAACCATTCTCTCTATGTCGCCGCAGATCATCACGCTCGATGAACCTGACGGCAGTTTGGACCCAGCCAACCGTAACAACCTTGTAAAACTTCTGGCCGGCTTGTCGCAAAGCCTGATAATAGCAACGTGCAATATGCAGTTTGCCGCGTCCGTATGCCAACGTGCGGTGCTGGTCGATTCGGGGAAAATAATTGCCGACGGACCCGTAGAAAAAATCATCACCGACGAAGAATTAATGCGATCGCACGGTTTGGAGACAGCGGAAGTGTCTTAAAGCATTGATTTATGAACATCAGGGATTTATATGTTGGAGGATTTGTTTTACCACACCCTCGGCGTCTAGTTTGGTGCTGTCTATTTCTATTGCATCCTGAGCCTTTACCAGCGGGCCGTTTTTTCTTGTTGTATCTGACTCGTCGCGTTTTCGTATGTCATTTTCGAGAACTTGAAGATCGATGTTTATTCCCTTTTCGGTAAATTCCAGATGGCGGCGGCGTGCACGTTCCTTGACGTCGGCGATGAGAAAAAATTTGTAATCGGCATCTGGAAAAGCTACCGTTCCCTGATCCCTGCCCTCGGTTACGATCTTGCCTTGCTTTTCGGCGAATTTTCGCTGCATATCGACGAGCTTTTGTCGAATCTTTGCTGCCTTTGCGATGTATTTTACATTTGCCGTAATATCGGGCCGGCGTATCCCTTCTGTCGCATCGATACCGTTGATCCGTACTTCCATCTGGCCGTTATGCGTTTCAAACTCAAACTCCTTGCCTTCCAGAACGCCGAGCAATGCGTCTTCGTCTTCCAGATCTACATCCTCGGCGATGGCGGCAAGGGTGACCGCCCGGTACATCGCGCCGGTATCGAGAAAAGTTGCCCCGAGTTCCTTTGCCAGCATCCGGGATATCGTGCTTTTTCCGCTGCTGGCTGGCCCGTCAATAGTAACGATCATCTCTTCCACGCTAAAGACCTTCCCCTGTCGCGATCCTCGTTTCCCGGCCGACGGCTTTCTTCGCATCAACCTTGATCGCAACGATGCTCGTATCGTCCATCTGTCTTGCAAGCCCTACGAACCTTCTCCTGTATCCGAGCAGCCTGCGTATCAGGTTTTCAGACGTACACCCCAGACAATTTTTCAATACGCTGTACATCCTGTCTTTGCCCCAGAGTTCGCCTTCGAAGTTTATCGCATCGATAAGCCCGTCCGTATACATCAGAAGCGTATCGCCGTCTTCAAGCCCCGTCGTTTCGAGCGTATACTCGGCATTTTCCATCACACCAAGTACAAGTCCGCCCTTGTCAAGTTCGATTATCTTAGAATCCCGTATCAGCAACGCCGGTTCGTGTCCGCAATTACAGTATGTCAGCTGCATGTTCTTTACGTCGATATTTGCCAGAAACAGCGTGATGAACTCGCCGTTTCTACATTCGGTGCAGCTTGTTGTGTTTAGTTTTTTGACAATATCTTTCAGCGTGTGACGGTCATACCCGCCGTCCGCATACGCTCGCAAAGTACCCCTGAACATGCTCATCATGATCGCCGCCGGTATTCCCTTGCCGATCACGTCGGCGATGCTTATGGCAATCGTGTTCTCGTCGAGTTCTATAAAATCGTACAGGTCGCCGCCGATCTGAAAGCATGGTTTGTAAACCGCAGAAACATCAAGCCCGGATATGCATGGCGATTGATCAGGTATCATCCGACGTTGTATAAGACCGCCAAGCCGCATCTGCTCTGCCATACGCGCACCTTCCAGTGCTTCGGCGTAGAACTTTGCATTCGATATTGCAACCGCGCACTGGGAAGCTACAAGACGTGCGATCGCTAACCGGTCTTCGTCGAAGCGTTTGGGCTCAGGGCTGTAAAGACGAAGCACACCGATGGGGTTATTTTTAAACTTCATCGCCACCGTTAGCTGGCTTACCAAACCCTCCTTGGCTGCCGCTTCCGGATATTTGACGCGTCCGTCCACACGCATATCGTCAAGCACAACGGCTTCACCTTCGAAGGCGGCTTTTATCACAGCATCCTGACGCGAAACGGGGCCCTTGTTGCGATACTCTTCGCTGATCCCGTACGTGCTGCGCATAGACAGCTCCTTGCCTTCGTCGTCCAGCAGACGTATCGAGCAGGCATGAGTATCGGTAATCTTTACCGCAGTTTCCGCAAGCTTATCGAGCACCTCCGGCAGTTCAAAATCACCGGCGACCATCGTTATGATGTCGAATATCTGCTTGTCGCGTTCCGTTAATTTTCCGTCTTTAAGTCCCATGTCAGATTTATAACTGTCCCTGAAAATGAAAATATTGCATAAAATCAGTCTTTATTATAACCGTTCGGGGCCCACTTTTCATCTCTATTTTGAGTATTGTGGGTTTTTTCATTGAGCTTTTTGCATATTTATCTTTTAATTTGCGTGTTAACTATTGTAAGGGAGTTATTCGTATGGCAGATATCGCTAAACATGTTGTTTATACCGGCAGGGTCCAGGGCGTTGCTTTTCGTTTCACCGCCCAGCGGATCGCGATGCGGTACGAGCTTGCAGGCTACGTAAAGAATCTCCCGACCGGTCAGGTCGAGATGTTTGCCCAGGGACATCCGGAAGATGTCTCAGATTGCCTTAGAGATATATCGGAAAGTTTTGCCGCCCATATCCGTGATACGAAAATAAACAAGGTTCCGGTAAATCCTAATTACACCCAATTTACAATAGCCTTCTAAGTGCAGGCGTTTTGCCAGGTCGACTCAGGATCTTACAACCCGTCTTTGTAACGACGATGTCGTCTTCTATTCTAATACCGAATTTGCCGGGAATGTAAATCCCGGGTTCGATCGTTATCACCTGCCCGGCGCGAAGCTTATCCTCGCTGTGTTTGCTCACTATCGGCACCTCATGTACTTCCATTCCAAGGCCGTGTCCAAGCCCATGACCGTAAGGGATAAAACCGGCGTCTTCGATAACTTCTCGTGCAAGCGTATCTATTTCGGCACATGAAACACCGTCGGCGACAGCCTTAATGCCCGCCGCTTGAGCATCGGCGACCGCGTTGTAAGCTTTTTGATAAATCCTTGTCGGTTGCCCCACAGCAAAGCACCGCGTTTTATCGCTGCAGTAACCTTTGTATCGAACACCGAAATCAATAAGAATGGTGTCACGTTTTTTCAGTTTGCGTGCGGACGGGATGTGGTGATTTCTCGAACCGTTTGGCCCAAAGGCGACGATAGTATCGAAGCTCGCTGCCGCGCCGCGTTTTCTCATTTCAAATTCTATCAAACCTGCAAGCTGACCCTCGGTGATACCGACTGCGATCTTTTTCAATGCGCTGTCGAGGGAGGCGTCGGCGATGCTGCTTGCCTTCCTGATGCAGGCAATTTCTTCGGCTGACTTGACAGTGCGGATATTCTCGACGACGCTCGATATCTTTTTGACCTTAACGCTTACCTTCCTGCGTATCGTATCAAAGATCGATACAGAGCAGCTATCCTCAACGCCGATCGTCTTTACGCTTTTACTGCGGGCGATGATAATAGCAGCTTCCTCGGCTAGTCCTTTGCTCCTTTGGACGACTTTGCATGAGGGACATTCCTTCAGAGCCTGCTCGGTGTATCGGCTGTCTGTAAGAAGAAAAACCCGTCTGCCAAGAACCAGAACCCAGCTGTCATCGCCGCTGAATCCGGTCAGGTAGCTGACATTGGCGACGGAAGTAATGATGGCTCCGTCAAGCGAGAGACTTTTTAGTGATCTGGCAACAGCAGAGACATGTTTTTTCAGAGTGTTTTCTGTCAAGAGTTTTACCTCGCGAAAATAGTTTCCAAAAGCCGGAGAATCGAAGTTAGTGCTTTGTCCTCTGTAAAATTCTGGATTCAGCGCCAGCTCAATTAGTCAGCCGCAAGGCCAGCGAAGCAGGCAATGTTGTAACATTGCCGATGGAGCTGAACACAGCGGATGGCTGATTGCAGCAAGCTGATCCTGATTTTTATCAGGGACACAGTACTAGTGGGCGATATAGGACTCGAACCTACGACCTCACGGGTGTGATCCGTGCGCTCTAGCCAACTGAGCTAATCGCCCTTAAGGGAGCATTAGAGCCATGCCGGTCGAATCTGTCAAGAATTTTATACCACTGGGCAAAACCGGGGTGAAGCGATTTTTACGGGTCAAAAAAAATATGCAAAAATACCCGCAAGTGCCCATAATAACTTACGTACCGGCCGAGCAGGTGCTATATTTCAATCCTGCCGAATATTCAGAACGCGTTTATTTGTTTTGATATGGGCGTTTTGATATAATAATAGAAGTTGAGCAGTCCCAAAATGGGGGTTTTAGTACT
>DAOVIC010000098.1 GCA_030671565.1 Anaerohalosphaeraceae bacterium | reverse complement strand
CTTCAAGTGCACCTACGATCGGCGTAAAACTGGTCGAAGTAACGGGTTTATTCAGTGCGACATTAGTGGTTCCGGCAGGGACAAGCATAGTCGGACGGACCTGGCTCTTGTCACGAGCTTCTTCCAGATTCTCAATACCTTCCATATTCTTAGGTGTTCCGGCAAGCATCAACACAGGAAGCTCGATCTCAAGAGGAACCATCGAGGATTTTGCGTCGGCAGCCGGTTTCTCAACCGAGGTTTCAACGGTCACTTGCCCGTTATCGGCCGGGGTTGCCGCCGTCGGCTCTTCTTTTTTACACGACGAAAATATCACTACCGCAACGATAAGCGATAATACGCAAACAGCTTTCGCAAAATTAAGATTCTTACCTGTCATTTCAACATTCTCCGTCAAAAACAAAAGTTACATTTACAATTTAAAAAAACTCAAGCCGGAGGTCACACAAATAAACCTCCGGTTTGATATATATCTTTACTCGCCCTGCGGCATTTCAGCAGCCTTAGATTCCAACCCCATACCGGCAAGAGCAAAGTAAGCAGCAGCTGCTACGACCATAGCGATGAGAGGCTCAAGTCCGTAACCGAATTTTCCGCCTGTGACGGGACCGAGAAGACCAAGCACAAGACCGATAGCCCATGCAATATATCCTGCCCAGTTGATGCCCTTGCGAGGGCCGGCCCATCCGCCGTGGCGAACGAAATCAGCAAGCATAACACCGGCGATAGGACCGAAAGCAGCACCGACCATCAGGAAGAAACCGACAAGGTTGCTGGCGATACCCGTTGCGGCAAGAACAACCCCAACACCGCCTGCAACCAGCGTCATACCAACACGCGGAAGCTTAGGCAGCATCGTCGAAAAGGCATTCGCTGCAAGAAATGCACAAAAACCAGTCGGACAGATGCAGGCTATCACAAATATCCATGATGATATCTTTGCCAGAGCGCCCATCTCATTAATCGAACCGAAGAACGCATCAAATACATTTCCGTCGGCAACAAGTCCGGCAATTTCAGGATTCTTACCGGCAGCACCGGCTATGGCAATAAGTGCAAAAACTCCCGCCACCAATGCAGCCAACGTAACACCGACAAATCCGCCCAGTGCAACGTCTTTCTCATTTCTGCTGTTCATCCCGAAGTCTGTTCCGGCAACACCGGCTGAGGCAAAGAACCCTGCAGTTGCTGCAAGCGCCGCAAACATAGCAACACTCATAGCACTAACACTGCCTGTCGCACCCTCGATTGCTTCGCTAAAATTAGCAAGGCCGCTTCTGTTCGCTATTGCTGCAAGGACAATAAACACAAGAGGAAATATCGGAAGCCAACTGGACAGAGAACCCAGCAAACTGATACCGATAGCACCTACAAATGCCATGATCAAACCCCACACCGCACATACTACCCAGTAAAGCGCTACATTCTCAGCAGGATCCGATCCGATTGCCTGCATAAAGAATCCCGCGGCGGAAGTAGTAAAAACAGCGTGCCAGAATATCTGAACGACACCCATTAGCAAACCCGGGATAAGAATACCGCCATGCGTTCCAAACGTCGACGATGCAACCACATACAGAGGCATGCCCGTCTTCATACCAAGCTTTGCCGGCACATAATAAATGACGAGGCAGAACATCGCTCCCATGAACAATCCGATCACTGCAGCAGTTATACTGCCGGCGATCAAGGCCCCTGCCATACCGGCCATAAACGGCACCGACAGAAAAATTCCCGCATAGGCGGGTGCTGTGTTTTTGTACCATGGCGCTCGACTCTCGGCAGGATTGGCCTTCGCTGACTTCAGGTAATTCGGTAATGATCCGTTACTCATTTTTACTCTCCTTAACCAACACATCCATGTAAAATTTAACCCGCCAGTCAGGAAAACGTATCACAACCTGTCTTAGCGACAAAGTTTTTCGTACTATACCTCAAACTCTTCCGGGCTGAACGTAAGTTTCTTTTCTGCTGCAACTGCGTCGTTAACCTTCAGCACCATAACCGCGGTCTCGTAACCGATCTCGGCAGGACAATTCAGCGTTGCCTTACCGCGGATCGAATCGAAAAAGTTCACCAGATGCGGCTGATGGAAAGGCTTGTCCATAACCGCATTGAGCTTATAAGGAAACAAAGGAGGACTGCTGCGAACATCGGCAACACTGCCGGTCGTTTCTTCTTTCGGTTTTTCCATTTTAGTAATCAAACCGGCATCTACCCAGGGTTTCCAGTCACTGTCATGGATATCTTTTTCCCTGCCGACCTTAAAATATCTCGGATCCTCAGATATCTCAAGCGTACCTCTGTCACCCATAAACTTCTCGTAGTAACCGCCGCTGCCGCTTGTCGTAAGCGTCTGATATGTAGCACGAACAACACCTTCCGGCGTATCGAATTCAAAAGTAGCGATTACATTGTCATACCACTGATGATCGGTCCAGTAGTCAACGCCGCCGCTGGCCATTACCGATCTGGGCTTTGCGTTACCAAGGAACCAGCTGTAGATATCGATCTGATGCGAACCGAGATCGACGATGGGACCGCCGCCCAGCCCTTTATACCATCGCCAGTTCATAAACTGATGCATATCCTTAAAACCGTATTTGTTCAATACTTCGACGGGAATTTCCTTACCTTCAGGAGCACGCAGATCTACGCATGCCTTGCGGCTTCTGTTCCACTGACCGTTGATGGTCGTAATACGGCCAAGAAGTTTCTTATTGTCAAAACTCTTGTTGAAGATGTTATCGTTGACGAATCTGTAACGCGGATTACTTCTTCGCTGATGACCGATCTGCAAAAGCTTGCCCGTGGTTCTGGCCGCTTCGACCATTTTTTTGGCGCCTTCGAGAGTATTGGACATTTCCTTTTCGCAATAAACATGCAAACCGGCTTCGAGGCATGCGACTGTATGTTCCGAATGCCAGAAATCAGGAGTCGCAACGATCACGGCATCCAGATCCTTTTCGGTCGCCAGCATTTCTTTGTAATCGGTATAAGGCGTACCCTTGTGGCCATATCTTTTAAAAGCATTCAGACGACGCGAAAGCGGCTGTAATTTCTCCTGCTCCCATATGTCGCAAACAGCCCGGAACTTGATACCGCTATCTTTCATTCCAAGCTTCGAAATAGCGTTAAAAAGAACCTGCCCCTGGGCACCGGCGCCGAGGATCGCCACATTAATATTGTCCTTTTTGCCCGGGCTTTCTGTTGCGCCCTTTACGCCTGGTGCCACAAAAAGACCCGCACCGATAGCAGCGGTCGAATACATAAAGTTCCGTCTGTCTATTTTCGTAACCATTTACACTAAACCCTTAAAAAACATCTCACACAAAAATTTGACTTAAGCTAAACCCGCAAAAACAAAACCATTTACCTTTTTGGACGTATTTTTTGGCCCAATTTATTTCAACTCGCCCTCAACCGCGTTAAAATAATCCACGCACTTCTGTATTTCAGATACCGAATCTTTCCAGTTATGTTCGTACTCGATGGAAAAAGCCCCTTCAAAACCCTGCCTGTCCAGTTCCGTTAGAATAGCCTTGATGTTCGCCTTGCCCGTACCCCACGGGACGTCATGAGCTTTCCGGACACCAAATTCGTTAAGGTCTTTAAAATGAAGACTGACGATCCGCCCTTCAAGTTTTTTTATCGCCTCAACCGGGTTAATTCCAGAACGCATCCAGTGGCCCGTATCAGCACATGCTCCGATCATCTTACTTCTGCCCTGGCAGACCTTCAGAACCGTATCAGGATTCCAGTAATGCGACGGCTTGGGATGATTGTGGATCGCAACCTTGATATTGTATTCGTTGCAAAGTTTATCTATCAGGCCAATGGCATCTTCAGGCGGTTCTGAAATGATCGTCTCGATTCCCATATCTTTCGCAAAATCAAAGTACTCCCTGCATTGCGCCTCATCGTTCTTCAGTTTCACAACACCATAATTGAGAAGTTTAAGATCGGCATCTTTCAGCTTTTGTTTTATTTCAGCTCGAACTTCAGCGGGCATATCAGGGCGTGTAAGAACATCGCTCCTGTCCCTGCTTACCTTCTGCCTCGAATAAGCCTCCACATAATCCAGACCTAGCTGCTGAGCCTTGTCGATCGCTTCATAAAAAGTAAATTCTTTGAACGTATAAGCCTGAACACCAAGTTTCCATTCGTCTTTCTTTATTATTTCTCCCGGTGCACTTTTTTCTTCGGCGCAAGAGCTTGTCAGCATGACAACCGCAATAAGTAACATGACAGTGATCTTTTTCATAATAAAAGCTTCCTAAAAAATTCGGTCAAAATTAAAGCGTCCAGCCTTGACGATAAGTTTTCGTAACAAATTCGTTGGCCGCATCGTTATTAGTAACCTTCATATTCTCGCCATCCCAGTAAAGCTTCTTACCAGGCATACGTATCGCAAGATTACCCATCACAACCGTTTCCGTAAACGGGCCCGAATAATCAAAGTTGGAACATGCCGGCTGGCCACCCTTGCAGGCATCGATCCAGTTTTGTTCGTGGCTGCCTTTTATTCTTTTCAACGTTTCAGCGGGCCGCTTATACTCACGCCTCCTCGATTCAGGAATGATCTGAGGACTCTCACCATACTGTCCGGACATTAATATGCCTTTATCCCCAACAAAGACCGTCCCGCTACCAGGCAGCTTGCTCCGCGGATCCATCTCCGCAAACCTTTCAGGAAGCAAACCTCCGTCATACCAGTGCAGTTTCACCTCAGGCATATTACCGCGTGCCGGGAAAGTATAATGAACTACGGACGATCTCGGGAACGTTTCAGAATTTTTAACTTTGTGCGTTCTCGAACAACTTGCCTCTACGCTGGTCGGGTACTTCAGATCAAGCCCCCAAAACGCCGAATCCATCACATGGCAAGCCATGTCGCCCAGAGCACCGCATCCAAAATCCATCCATCCGCGCCAATTAAAAGGAACGTAGGCGGGATTATAGGGGCGATGCGGTGCGGGACCCAGCCAAAGATCCCAATCGAGTTTTTTTGGGATCGCAGGTGTATCCTTCGGTTTTAAAATACCCTGCGGCCAAACAGGCCTGTTCGTCCAGCAGTGAACTTCACGGACATCGCCTATCGCACCGTCTGCGAGCCATTCTTTCGTAAAACGGCAATCATCTCTGGAGTGGCCCTGGTTGCCCATCTGAGTGGCAACTTTCATTTCTCTGGCAGCTTCTGTAAGCATGCGTGCCTCATGAACTGTATGCGTAAGAGGCTTTTGAACGTACACATGCTTGCCCATCTTGATCGCCATCATCGCCGCCACCGCATGAGTATGATCAGGCGTCGCAACGATGACCGCATCTATATCCTTCTGCTTATCAAGCATAACGCGAAAATCTTTATATCGTTTGGCTTTTGGAAAAGCTGCAAAAGTCTTTTTCGCCCGGTCAAAATCAACATCGCAAAGCGCAACTATATTCTCTCCGCTACAGCGTTTCGTATTGCCGGCTCCCATACCGCCTGCACCTATCGTTGCGATGTTCAGCTTTTCACTAGGAGGCGTCTTTCCCGGACCGCCCAAAACATAACTGGGGACAATAGTAAAGGCAGCACCGGCTGCGACAGTGGAACCCATAAATTTACGCCGTGAAATCATAATTACTCTTTCAATAAATATTCACAACTAATTTACCTATTATAAAAATAAGTTGATCGTTTTCTTCTCTTACGCTCATTCCTCAAGCAATTCTTTCGCAGTATCGCTGGCAGAACCAAGCTCGGACATACCCGCTATTTTCGTAATGACCAGGCGAATATCATCCGGGTATGTTTTTCCCAAATTGTCATCTTCGGCCAGCACAAGAACCGCAGCGGCGGCTTCTTTCTGAATAGCAGCGTCGTCCAGATAAGAATCGCACAACTGCAGCGACTCAAGAGAAAGGATTTGTGCCAAACTCGAAAAAACCATCCGTTTTTCGTTTACATTAGAAATCTCCATGGCCTGCTTAAGCATTTCGACTTTTCTCGCACTCCTCAAATTTTCAAGCGGAACCAGCTTAATAAATCCACGCAAGGCAAGAACCTTATGTATCTGGTTGTCTGACGTCTTGACGACCTTCATAAGATCTGTCGCGGCGCCGCCCTGAGGCCATTGCGACAGTGCACGGATCGCTGCTATCTTCACCTGATCGTCAGTATCTTTCAATGCTTTCTGCAAAACTACAAGAGCTTCTTCGGATCCGCTCTTACCAAGTATCGTATACAAAGAAAGCCTCGCCTTCGAATCGTCAGTATCCTTCAGTGAACCAACAACCTTCTTAATACCCTCGGACATCCCCGTTCGGTCACAAATAACGACGACCGCCCTTTCTGCTTCGGTGCGAGCCGGCTCATTTTCAAGATTAATCAGCATATCTATGACAACATCAACATCCTTAGCTTCTCCAACCTCTGCCAGTGCCTTAAAGGCCTCACGTGATAATGACGAATCGTTTGCGGCGGCGGCCTCGCCAAGTAAACCGATCGAACCGCTTATTCGACGCTTACCGACGGCAATAACAAGTTCCTTAGCCGTCTTCGCATCAGCACCGCTTAGCATTGTCAATATCACTTCATTGACCCCATTACCCATCATACCATACAAAGTGTTACGTGCCTGCGTCTGTTCTTGACCCCTGGTATTGGCGGCTATATTTGCCAGAACCCCAACCACCGGCGAACTACCAACAGGCTTCAATGCCTTTATCGCTGCAATACGAACTTTCACATCGCTGGATTTAATTGATTTTAGAACTGTCGGCAATATCACAGTGTCACCGGTATCGGCAAGTGCAAGCAGTAACCGTACCTGTCGGCTTACAGGTAACTTCTCGATCTTATCGGCCGCTTCTTTGATATTGTAACTACCCCTGATCTTATCTGCCATCAATATCGCCTGACCCTGCAAAACAGCATCCTTTGAATCGATGGTCGAAACAAGAATATCCGTCGGGTCATCAGAGGCTTCGATCATACCGATAAACGCAGCCGTCTTGAGCATCGGGTCATCGCT
>DAOVIC010000091.1 GCA_030671565.1 Anaerohalosphaeraceae bacterium | reverse complement strand
TGTCTGGGCAAACTTGAGGGTTTTTTATGTTTAAGTTTTGGTTTAATAAAATTGTTTATGAGATGATCCGTGATTTTTTGCTGGTCACATTCGTCATTTTGTTTCGTATGCGCGGATACGGTCTTAAAAATGTCCCTTCCAAGGGTCCCGTGATATTTCTTAGTAATCACCAGAGTTTTTTCGATCCGATATTCTGCCAGATCCTCGTCTGGCGTCATATGTATTATGTTGCGCGGGATAGCCTTTTTAAGTATAAGTTTGTGGGTTCCTTTCTGAAATTCGTATATGCTATCCCTATCCGTCAGGGTGAGGGGGATCTTGGTGCGATGCGTAAGATAATTGGTAAACTGAAAGAGAATGCTACTGTTTGTCTTTTTCCTGAGGGTTCGCGTACTCGTGACGGTAAGATCGCAAAAGTTCAGCCTGGATTTACCCTTTTGACGCGAAAAACGGGTGCTTCTGTAGTTCCTGTGGTTATCGACGGTGCCTTTGAGTGCTGGCCCAGGGATAAGAAATGGCCCTCGATCGGTAAGGTGCGGATCAGCTATGGGGAGGCGATAACGGCTGATGCGATAGCTGAGATGGGGGACAAGGCGTTTTCTGCTTTGCTTACGGCAAAGCTTCGCCAGATGCAGAATAAACTCCGTGAAGCCGGCGGCAAGGAAGTGTACGTTTATGATGACGTTTCTGATGGGGAGTAAAATATGAAGGTTACTATTGCGGAAAAATGCGGTTTTTGCAGGGGTGTTAATGTTGCGATCGAGCTTGCCAGGAAAACTCTTGGCAAAGGAAATAAGGTTTACAGCCTGGGGCCGATCATTCATAACGCAGATGTTGTG
The DNA here is from genome assembly GCA_030671565.1 of Anaerohalosphaeraceae bacterium. The sequence goes on along the minus strand of DAOVIC010000091.1, from coordinate 6,677 downwards.
AGCGAGTTGTTGAAGGCGGGGCTTGTGACGGTGAGCAGTGTCGATGAGATCGATTCCGGGACGGTGCTGATCCGTTCGCATGGGGCGACGCTTAAGCAGCTTCGACAGATCAAGGAAAATGGGCTTAAAATCGTAGACGCGACGTGTGTTCTGGTAAAGCGAGTGCAGAAACTCTGTCAAAGTCTTAGCGCCGAGGGCTACAAAATCGTCATAATAGGCGATGAGACGCATCCTGAGGTTGAGGCGATCGTTGGGTTTGCCGAAGATGCGGTCGTTGTCGGCAACAAAAAAGACCTTTGCAAGCTTAATGAGTATGGCAAGCTTGGTGTTATCAGCCAGACGACTCAGAGCCCGGATCATTTTGCTGAGATGGTTGGCGAGATCATAAAACGTGGTTTTTCGGAGCTTAAGGTGGTCAATACCCTTTGCCGAGAGGCGATCCGGCGTCAGGATTCGGCGGTTAAGCTTTGCAAGGAAGTGGATATTATGTTCGTATTGGGGGGATTGCATAGTGCCAATACCCGCAAACTGGCGGAATTGTGCAAAAAACACAATAATCAAACGTTTCATTTGCAAAACTGGCAAGAACTTGATAAAACAGTGTTATCTGGGAAGTCTTGCGCCGGAGTTACGGCTGGGGCTTCTACGCCTGAGTGGGTAATCAACGATTTTGTTGAACATCTCAAGGCCTATGAGGGTGGGGCAAGGCAGTAGCGGCGGCTTCGGCGAAGCTAAGCAGATATAAAATAGAAGATTTTTACATGGTGCATTAGCTGTGATGGCTGATGCGTTTTTAATTGGGTGTTCTGAAAAACTGTTCGCCTGCGGCAAAAAAAGCATTTGCCGGAAGCTTACGGTTAATACGTAACGGTTAAATTGCAAGTTATTCAGAGTGCTCAATTGACAATTGTTAATTGTTCGGTTTTTCGGCGTGAATGTGGGGCGCCGACGAGCTGAGGTAACAGACTCCACATTAGGAATTAATTTTATGGTAGACAGAAATATTTTCAGCAAATTGGGGGTTTCGGAAGAGGATCTAAACAGCGAAGTAATGGCAATTTTCGGTGAGTCCGAAAGCACAATGCTCGAGGAAACACTTGAAACAAAGATGGCATCTCTGGAATCGGGTACGATACTTGCGGGTAAGATCGTTCTTCGTCTCGGCAATGATGTTATCGTCGAACTTGGTCTCAAGAGCGAAGGCATTGTCGATGCAGGTGAATTTGACAATCCCGATGAAATTGTAAGCGGTAAGGAAATCGAAGTTCTTATCGAAGAAGTCGACGCCGAAGGCGGAATACTTTTGAGCAAACGCAAAGCGGATCGCATTCGCGGTTGGGAACGTGTGATCGCTAATAACGCCGAAGGCGATGTTGTAACCGGTAAGGTGACGCGTCGTATCAAGGGCGGTCTTCTGGTCGATATCGGCGTTCCGGTATTTTTGCCGGCTTCTCAGGTTGATATTCGCAAGCCAGGCGACATCAGCAGGTTTATCGGTAATGAGATCGAGTGCAAGATCCTGAAGATCGATACCGAGAATCACAATATTGTCGTATCACGTCGTAAACTGATCGAGGAAGAACGTAAGAGCAGCAAAGAGACTATCCTTGCAGAGATCGAAGTCGGTCAGATCCGCAAGGGTATCGTCAAGAATATCGCAGACTTTGGCGTATTCGTTGACCTTGGCGGTCTTGACGGTCTTCTTCATATTTCGGATCTTAGCTGGGGCAGGATATCGCATCCATCCGAGATCGTTAAGTTCGATCAGGAAATCGAATGCATGGTCATCGGCGTTGATAAGAAGAACGAGAAAATATCTCTCGGTCTTAAGCAGAAAGTTCAAAGCCCGTGGCAGAGCGTCGAAGAACGTTATCCGGCCAGTTCGCGAGTTAAGGGTACTGTTGTCAATATCATGAACTACGGTGCGTTTGTTCGCCTTGAGGAAGGTATCGAAGGTCTTGTCCATATCAGCGAGATGAGCTGGACCAGGCGTATCGCACATCCTGCGGACATCCTTAACCTTAACGAAGAGATCGAAGTTGTGGTTCTTGACGTTAATAAGGATAAGCAGGAAATATCTCTTGGTATCAAACAGCTTGAGACTAATCCGTGGTCGGTTGCTTCTCAGAAGTATCCTCCTGGAACGATCGTTACAACTAAGGTTACGGGCCTTACGAATTATGGCGCGTTCGTCGAGATCGAACCTGGTATCGACGGTCTTATTCATATCTCTGATATGAGCTGGACAAAGAAATTTAACCATCCCAGCGAAGCTCATGAAAAGGGCGCAGAGATCAAATGCCTTGTTCTTGAAGTTGACGAAGCCAAGCACCGCGTATCGCTTGGTGTCAAGCAGATGACAGAGGATCCGTGGGCACATGCGATCCCGGAGAAGTATTTGCCGGGTCAGATCGTACACGGAGTAGTAACTAAGCTTACGAACTTCGGAGTATTTATCGAACTGGAGCCTGATCTTGAGGGTCTGCTTCACATTTCCGAACTTTCGGATGAAAAGATCGAGAAGCCTCAGGATGTTGTGAATCTTGGCGATGACCTTGAAGTAAAGATCCTTCGGGTCGATACTGATGCTCGTAAGATAGGACTTAGCCTGCGTCGAGTTCAGTGGGCAGCTGAAAGCGAACAGGAAGGTAAAATATCAGCTGACGATGACGCTAAGATCGCAGAAGATATGGACTCAATGGACAATGGTCCGCAGCGTCGTGGCGGACTTGACGGCATGTTGATACCTGACCCTGTGACTCTTGAAACAACTAAAGAAAAGGAAGCAAAAGAAGCTAAGGCTGCTGCTGAAGCGGCGAAGGCTGAAGAAGCTGTGGCTGAAGAAGCTGTGGCTGAAGAGCAGGAAACACAAGAGGCTCCTGCAGAAGACTCAGATTCCGGAGCGGGTGAAACTGAAAGCACCGATAGTACGGACGAAACTCAGGAGTAATTAAGCACCGAAATCTATTTTGATGTATTTTGCGGTGGGCCAGTACTGTGAGATCCGGTTAACTTTGCCGGGGACCGTATTGGTTCACCGTTTTTTTTTCGAATAATGTGAATAGTTGCTTTTTGATGCTGAAAGTGCGGACTCGCCAGTTAAGGGTCTACGGTTTAGATGCCGATATATAAATGGCGTTTGTACGCAACATTATCAGCGGATAGCCCTATGTTTTTTCAGGGATTTATTTTCAGGAGCCATCTATGGCATTTGATGCAACATTACGCGAGTATTTGAAAGAAATAGACGAAGTGAACCTCTTGAGCCGCGAGGAAGAACAAGAGCTCGGACACCTGGTTCAGGACTATGACGATCTGGAAGCAAGGGAGAGGCTTGTTTGCAGTAACCTTCGCCTTGTTGTCAGTATCGCTAAACATTTCAACGGTCGTGGAATGGGGCTTGGCGACCTGATCGAGGAGGGTAATATCGGACTTATTCGTGCAGTTGATTCTTTTGACCCTGAGCATGGAGTTCGTTTCAGCACTTATGCGGCTTGGTGGATCAAGCAAGGTATCAAGCGTGCCCTGCTTAGTAATTCCCAGCCGATCCATATTCCGACCTATATGGTCGAATTAATCAATCATTGGCGTCATACGGCGGCGAAGATGGAGGGCGATCTTGGTCGTGAACCAGAGCTTGATGAGATGGCAGAGGCGTTGAAACTGACTAAGAAAAAGGCTCGTGCGATTCAGGAGATATTCAGGACTGTAAACGCCGGCTTTCAGGGAGATTCCGATGAAGAAGGAACGGGACTTGACGAAACGCTTGAAGACAATAGAATGGGGATGCCGGAAGATGTTCTTGGCACGGATGAAGAACTTGCCAAAGCGATCAAGCTTTTGGAGCAGATCGACCCTCGTTCAGCGAGTGTTCTGAGTTTGCGGTTTGGTCTTGAAGGACATGAGCCATTGACGCTGAAGGAGATCGGCCGGGAAATGAACCTGACACGTGAGCGGGTTCGACAGATACAACTAGATGCGCTTGCTCAACTGAATGAGTTGATGACTGGTGAGACCGAGAATCAATAGTTTTTCTGCGGCTGATCTCTGGTACTTACTGCAAGCACCTCGCTTCCAATTTTTTTTAGGCGGTGAAAATGCCAGAAAACAAGATCCTGCTGACAGATTACATTCGTGACATCCCTGATTTTCCGAGGGAAGGTATACTGTTTAAAGATATAACGCCATTGCTTGCACATCCTGAAGGTTTTGCTGCGGCGATAGGTGCGATCTGCGAGCCTTTTACTGGGGAGAAGATCGATTATGTTGCGGCTGTTGAGGCGAGGGGTTTTATTTTCGGCTCGGTGGTGGCCCAAAAACTTGGTACCGGTTTTATACCTATCCGTAAACCTGGAAAGCTTCCTCATTATACTGAGTCGGTGACTTACGATCTTGAGTACGGCAGCGATACGATAGAGGTACACCGAGACGCGATCGAGGCTGGCGCAAGGGTGTTGATGGTCGACGATCTTCTGGCAACGGGAGGTACTATGGTGGCGGCGTGTCAGCTTGTTGAGCAGCTTGGGGGAGAGATCATCGGTTTGACGTGTTTGATAGAGCTTACGGTGCTTGATGGCAGGAAGCGGCTTGGCGATTATCCCATCCATGCGGTTATTTCGTATTAAACGCGCACAGCAGTGGGGTTTCAATTCATAAGTTCAAGGTCGAATTATATGCGGAAAGTTAAAGTTACAATACCGGCGGTTGAGGAGGGTTGCTATACGATCTCTATCGGGAGCGGGTTTCTTGATTCGCTTTGGGCCGAGCTGGAAGCAAAGTATTCGGGGTTGCGTAAATTTGTTGTAACGGACAGCAATCTTGTTGCGGTAGGTCATCTTGACGCACTTGTCGGCGATGGCGATTCCGGGGTCTATGTTATCGATCCGGCGGGTGAGGAGAGCAAGCATATCGATACCGTTGTTTCGATAATCGAAAGGATGGAAAAAGAATTTTTCGGGCGTGACAGTTTGATCGTCGCACTTGGCGGCGGTACGGTAGGCGATATAGCGGGTTTTTGTGCGGCGATATTCAAACGCGGGATCAAAGTGGTTCAGATACCTACTACGACCGTTGCGCAGGCGGATTCGAGTGTTGGCGGGAAAACGGGGGTCGATTCGAGCGTGAGCAAGAATGCTTTTGGTTCTTTCTGGCAGCCTGACGGGGTTTATATTGATGTCGATACGCTTGGGACGCTTGATGATCGTCAGTACCGGGCGGGGCTGGTTGAGGGCATTAAACATGCTTTGATCGCGGATAAGGGGTATTTTGAGTTTCTTGAGAGTAATATGGGGGCGATTTTGAAGCGTGAAACTTCGGTGCTTGAAGAGATCGCTTACAAGAACTGCACGATCAAGGCGGCGGTTGTAGCTGAGGATCCTACGGAGCAGAATATGCGTCGTATTCTCAATTACGGGCATACGATCGGTCATGCGGTTGAAAGCGGGAGCAATTTTGAGCTGTTGCACGGTGAGGCGGTTGCAATCGGTATCATCGGTGCGAGTATTATCGAGGAAAAGCTCGGTATCGGCGGCGGACATGGGGGGCGGACGGGTAAATTACTTGGCGAATTGGGGCTGAATCTTAAGATACCTGCGGGAATCGATAAAAAAACGTTGATTAATTTGCTAAAACGTGATAAAAAATCTGTTAATAAGTGGCCTAAGTTCGTGCTGCTTGAGGATTTAGGGAAAGCCCTGTGCCGGGATGGTCAATGGGCTCATAGTGTCGAGAGGGAGCTTGTTGACGAAACGCTGGATGCGCTTTATTAGCTTTTTGCATCGTTTGCGAAGGAGCATCCTGCAAAATTATGCCATTTTGGCCAGGAGTTTAAGATGTACAGAGAAGAAATCAAGGTATTGGACTGCACCATCCGCGATGGCGGGTTGATCAATAATCACTACTTCACGGACGAATTTGTTCGTGCGGTGTATAAGTCTCTTTCCGAAGCGGGAATCGATTATATTGAGATGGGTTATCGCTCCAGCCGTAAGTATGCTCCGCCAAGCGATTTTGGTGCCTGGAAGTATTGCGACGACGATGCGATCAGACGGGTTATCGACGGTATCGAGTCTGATATCAAGATAAGTATCATGGTTGACGCTCATAGAGTTCTCGACCAGGTGTTTACTCCTGTGGACGAGAGCCCGGTCGATCTTATCCGTGTAGCGACGTATGCCAAAGACATCGACAAGGCAATCGCTATGGTCAACAAGTGCCATGACCTTGGGTATGAAACAAGCATGAATATCATGGCGATATCTGCGGAGAACGAATTCGATCTTATCGAAGCACTCGATCAGGTCGACAAGTGCCCCGCAGGGACCGTGTGCATAGTTGACAGCTACGGATATTACTTCTCTGAACAGATCCATCATGTGGTGGAACTTTACAAGAAGCATTTGCCCGGCAAACGTATCGGGATGCACTGTCATAATAATCAGCAGCTTGCATTTGCAAATAGTATCGAAGGTATAAGATATGGTTCTAACCTTGTTGACGGTTCTCTTTACGGGATCGGTCGCGGTGCGGGTAATTGTCCCCTGGAACTTCTGATGGGTTTTCTGAAAAACCCGAAGTTCTGCATAGAACCTATACTGAAGGTGATCCAGGACTATATGATCCCGATGCTTGAAGAGATCGAATGGGGATATATGGTCCCTTACGCGATAACCGGCTGC
>DAOVIC010000036.1 GCA_030671565.1 Anaerohalosphaeraceae bacterium | reverse complement strand
TATACATAAAAAGTTTAAGTGCTCTAATACGGCCATAACCATTGCTCGGCCAGGCTGGTCAGATCAAACAGATCGATGTAGTTGTTATTGTCCGAATCGGCCCTAAGCCTGTGCTCCATTACAATAACAGCATCTCCCCCTGCCAATTGGTCTCTGTCACCATCGATCGCAATACCTTTTTCAGCGCTGACAACTGTATCGGCGATAGTAATGGTAAACTTGTCATACAAAAGAGGCCGTTCAAAAGTGACCATCATGAGCTCACTGCCGCTGCCGCAGACAGAAGCCTTTACATCCTGCGACATTTCATCCTGCACCGACACGTCCGTGCTGTCAAAGATCAACTCTTCGCTCCAGATCAACCGCAAACACATCACCCCATTAGGGTCGGTAAAAATCCTTCCGCTTGCCGCCTTCGGTTCCTGCATGACAATCGTAGGGCCAGGCTCATCCGCTTCGGCTCTTATCCGGTAAATACCACTTGAATCCGACACATACATATAGTCGCCGTCTTCAGAGATAGTTATGGACTGGACAGCCAAAAATCCGGATGCAAACACGCCATGCTGGCCGTCAGGTTCGACGATCATAACAGTTTCGGAAACACTTTCCGTCACATACAGCAAATCGCCGAAACTACCCCCCTTGCCGATGCACATGTCACGGTAATATCGAACGTCCAGGCTGTTCGTGTCAGCAACAGCGCTCCATATAAGATTCGGATCCGCCAAATTCGGATCTAATTGATAGATCGCCGACACCTCGTCATGAAAAACATCACTGTCGGCTACGGTAAGATACGAATTGTAAACGCCTGTTCTGTCAAACTCCATACCCACAATATCCAGGTCCGTACGGTTGGGGTCCGTGGGAAGAATATCGTTAGTCAGATTCGTTATTTGATAATCAGCATCCAAACGATAAAAACTCGTTCCTCCAGGTTCGGCATAATCCCCAAAATAAGCCCCTTCGGGATAACCATTCGAACCATTGCTAAAATCCAGCATGAACAATTGCTTATCATTGGTGTCGCCAAAATAGCCCAATTCTTCGATGGGCCCGGCGGCAGGGACTCGCATTAGAGATGTCGACGATGACTGTTCCCAACTGGCGCCCGTTGAATTGCACCAGACTGTCACAAAAAGGTCGTTGCTGTCATTGCCGAACAAGCCGGATGTATCAAAGCGGATATCCCCGACAACGCTGATGGTATCCAGATCAGATGTGACATTTAATGTATCGACAGATGATTGCGATATTCTCATCACTTTGAGAATGCCATTGTCCATGGATGCTGCGACTACTCCGCATCCATAATCAGGATTTCGTATAGCCTCAAGTCGAGGCGTCTGACCGTCGATCTGGCCGATCAGAGTATCGACCGCAAAACCATCGGGGACAGTAATGGCACTGGAAAGCCCAGAAACCATCGCCAGGGTAATGCAAAATAGTAGTAGCTTAAGCCTCGATATCATAGGCAGGTTTTAATCACTCTCCAGAAAAAGTCCACAAAGCAACTTACAAAATCACCGTGAACCGTTTAGCATTATGCGGAATTACGAACAACAGGCCCATGGCAACATTTTACCACAATTTGCCTACTTTTACAAGCAAAATACCGTAACCCCTTTACTCACAAGAACATACCACACAAAAGGAATGACAGTAAGTTAAACCGTCTCCACGATGTATCAATACTTTAAATACTCTCCAGACGGTCTGAATGTTCGCTAAAACCCACAAAATTAACCATATAAGGGCGAATTAAGGTCATTCGTTTGCCCCATATAACGCTTGCCGGTTGACTCGCTGACGATTACATAAACAAAATACACCTCTACGCCCTTACAAAAAAGGCCAGCATCGCAGAGATACTGGCCAAAAACTCCTCGAGTAGGACTCGAACCTACAACCTAGCGGTTAACAGCCGCTCGCTCTACCAATTGAGCTATCGAGGAATAGCATGTACTTCGTATTAACTTTTTCTGCCTTGAACCACAATCTGGCGGTTAATCCGCCGAAGACGGACTCGCTCTACCAATTGAGCTATCGGGGAATAAAACACAATCGAACTGCTTATTTTCTATACTCAGCAGAATTTGTCAAGGCTCCAGGTACGGTTTTTGACAGTTAGGACAAAAAAAAAATGCCCGCTGGACAAATTACCGATATTTATGTATTATAGAAGGCGGGTGGCTATCCCTCCCTCGGGTATATACGTACACTAAATAGCGGAAATCAGGCCGATTCTCTTAGTTCAGGCCAAAAACCGCAGGAGACAAACGGGAAAATATGCAAACTCTCAAAATAGACGGCTTTAATATAATAAAGCGTATTGGCACCGGTGCCCGTACAAGCATCTACCTTGCGCGCGACGAGGTAGCCGACCAAACAGTGGCCCTTAAACGCGCAGTGATGGAAACACCGGAAGATTCCCGGATATTCGAACAGATGGCAAACGAATACAATATCTCCCGAAAGATCGGCCATCCTTACATAAGGAAATGCATTAAGCTCGTCAAAAAAAGAAAGCTCCTCCGCGTCGAGGAAGTCGTCCTGACGATGGAGATGTTCGAGGGCCAATCGCTTGAGGAGAGAGAGTCCCTAAGTCTAGGCGACATACTCCTGGTATTCCGCATGGTTGCATCCGGACTCAACGCAATGCACCAGGCCGGATACATACACTGCGACATCAAACCGAACAACATACTGATCAACCCGGAATGCGGCATCAAGATCATCGATCTCGGCCAAAGCTGCAAGATCGGAACAATTAAAACACGCATCCAGGGGACACCTGCCTACATCGCCCCGGAACAGGTTCTTCGAAAACATCTAAGCCACCGAACCGATATCTTCAATCTCGGAGCAACGATGTACTGGGCCCTGACCGGAAAAAACATACCCACCATGATCCCAAACAAAAGCGAAGTCGGACTGCTCGCAAATGAAAAAGCCGAATTAAAAACACCTCACCAGATATATTCTCCTATACCAAAAAAAATCTCAGACATGGTCATGCAATGCATACGGAAAAAACCTGCCGAAAGACCTGGTAACATGTCAGCGATTATCGCGACGATGGACAAATTCATCCGCGAGATATTCGCCTCCAGGAGTGAAGACGATGTCAAACCAAGTAATTAATCTCTGCCACGACGCTGCCGCGATTAATCTCTCTACGGAATTTCGCCGCGGAAACATCCTCCACCTCCCGGAAAACGGACGCCTCATCGTAACAGGCGACCTGCACGGCCATCGAAGAAACTTCGAAAAAACCATCGCACTTGCCGACCTTGAAAACAATCCCGAAACACACATCATCTTCCAGGAAATTCTTCACGGCGGAAAACAGGACCAAAACGGAGGATGCGTCTCGTTCATGCTTTTTTTCGACATCCTCAGGACCCAGCTGCGTTTTCCAAAGCAGGTACATTTGATAATGGGAAATCACGACACTGCCATCATCACAAACAGCGACGTCCTCAAAGGCGGCAGGGAAATGAACAAACCCTTCAACGACGCAATGAAACACTGCTTCGCCCAGGAATACGACTCTGTAAGAGCAGCACTCGTAGACTACCTGCTCTCGCAACCGCTGGCTGCAAAGATCGCAAAAAAAATATGGATATCCCACTCCCTCCCCGCCGACCGGTTCGCGGACGACTTCGACATGTCAATTTTCGAAAGACAACTTCAGCCACAGGACCTAAAACGCCCCCAGCCGGTTTACACGCTTACATGGGGAAGGCGGCATTCACAGCAAACGCTTACAAAGCTTGCCGAAAAATTCGAAGTCACTGCATTCGTTCTCGGCCATCAACTCGCCGAAAAGGGTTTCAGGCTCGAACCTCCCAACACAATTATTCTATCGACAGAACACAATCATGGTTGCCTTTTGCCGCTGGATATGGCAAAATCCTACACTGTAGAAGAGCTCGCATCCGCTGTCATCCCAGCCGCTTCCATCGCCGGGTAACAGATCGAGAAGTTTAGAGTTTCGCTTTATACTAATTGTCGCTGGTAGCAATAATCTTTAAGGTTTGAAAAGTGTTCTGGAAAATATACGACAATATCGCCGTTTTCTTAATACTCTCGCAGCTGCTGTTTCTCGTACAGGCGTTTCGCAATTTCTATTTCGCCGTAAAACGATCGAAGAGATCCTGCAAAGGCGAACGCCCCAGCGTCCTTCTTACCGTACCATGCAAAGGCATAGACAACGCCTTTGAAAAAAACATCTCATCTTTCTTCAAGCTTCAATACCCCGATTACCACCTCTATTTCGTTGTCGAAAGCATATCCGACCCCGCCTATGAAAAACTAAACGAAATAAAAACCCGGTACCAGCAAGACTCCCTTGCCGCCGACATACAGATCCTCGTCGCCTCGGACGCGACCGGCTGCAGCCAAAAGATCCACAATATGCTCCACTCTTATCACAACGCCCCCGACAATATCGAAGTGCTCGTCTTCGCGGATTCCGATGCATGTGTTCGTCCAAACTGGCTTGAACACCTTGTGTACCCGCTCAGAAAATCCAAAGTCGGAGCAACAACAGGATACCGCTGGTTCGTACCCGAAAAAAATAATCTTGCAACATTGGCCCTGTCAGCACTGAACGCAAAGATCGCGCAAATGCTCGGGAACTCACGATTCAACCAGGCATGGGGCGGATCGATGGCCATCACCAAAGAAATGTTTGAAAGAACGGGCCTTCCGCAAATATGGGAAAATGCGATCAGCGACGACCTCTCACTTTCCTATGCCGTAAAAAAACAAAAAAAGAAGATCATCTTCGCCCCGGCATGTCTCGTCCCATCCTATGAAACAACCACCTGGCCGGCGCTATTTGAATTCGCAAGACGACAGTTTGTCATTACAAAAGTCACCATGCCGCGAACATGGGCCTTCGCACTTTCCTGCAGCACTATCGCTCTCATCGGAGTATGGGCCGCAGGTCCCCTGGCAATAATTGCGCACAGCGCCCAAAAACAGAACCTCGCTCTATACATAACAGTTCCGGTACTTTTTCTAAGCGCCCAATTCATAAGAAGCGTCCTTAGGCAGATAATGATCGCCAGGCTTTTACCCGATGATGCGAAAAGACTAAGGGTCGCAGCCGCCGCGGACATTCTCGGAAACCTCCTCTGGGCATGGATGATGTTCGCCTGCATCGCGGCATCGGCTATCGGAAGAACGATCACATGGCGGGGAATAAAATACAAACTGGTAAGCGCAACAAAAACTATAAAGCTGTAATAACCGTTGCAATAAATAAGTTCGCTTTATACGCGGTCTAATCTTTTTTTGTACAATAACTTACGAATTTTCGATATTATCGTTTTACCGTTCCTTACCCACCAGGTAAATACGGTTCTTGCCGCCCTGTTTGGCTTCAAGCATGGCCTTGTCTGCCTCTTCAAGAAGTTTTTCCACAGTACCGCCATCGTGTGGATATGACGCCAGGCCTCCGCTGACCGTAAGTTCGCCCTGACCGCTGACTCCAAGCGATGAAAGACGCGACGTAGTTATCTCACGTCTGAAACGCTCACAAATAGCAACTGCTTCGCGAGGAGGTCTGTTTGCTTTCTTCTGCCGGCGATCAGGTGTGCGATTGGCGACATCGACTCCCTCTTCGTTCACCGGCAGCTTCTCCCAGAATATTACCGCAAACTCATCCCCACCGATACGTCCGATCACATCATGACCCCTGCAGCACCTCTTCATCATAACCGCTGCCTGCTTTAGAACGTTATCTCCGACTCCATGACCGAATCTGTCGTTATACTGTTTAAAATTATCAATGTCGAACATAAACAGCGAAACACTTATATCTTCGCGTTTGGCACGCTCGATGATCTGATGCAAAAACTCACGCATATACCGCCGGTTCTTTAGACCGGTAAGGTCATCCTGCATCGCAAGCAGTTCCAGCTGGCTTACCTGCGTTTTAAGCCGTTCAATTTCCAACTCCGTTTTTGCCGGCTGAGTTTTCTTTTCCTCAACCACCGCAACCGACTGCCCTTCCACCTGAACAAGATTACCGTTGACCGGGCAAATAAGATAGTCATCTGCTATCCCCTCAGGATTGCCGATCGTACGAACCATCTTGATAGCCTCGGGCTCCTCGTACATCTGCGCAAGCAGCACAACCTTCGCCCTTGACCTTGCGAACCTCAGTACCGACAGATCTTTTTCACCGGCACCGATAACGCTTGACATCGGAACATAGATAGTTGCAAACTTCTCCTGAGAAACAAGCGACCCTGCTTCCTCAAGGCATGCACATTTCCGCAAACGGGATCCGAAAGATCTTTCCGCATTCAAAAATGCCGCACTGCCCTCACCTACGAGCAATACGTTATCCCCATATGTCAGACCATAAGCCCGCATAGCTGTTATCCTAAAAAGCTCCCAATCCCGCTAAGTCGCCGTACTTACCGGCACCATTGAAAATCACAAAAAAATACGGGCAGTTGAATTTATTACCAGAAAGTATTCTACCAGAATTGACGCAAATGTCAAGGCTAATCACAAAACGTCCCATAATTACACGCCTGGCAGGCCAGGAAATGGAGATTTCGCCACCTGCACAGCCCCCTAAACAGGATTACCCGTTATTCAGCACCGGCGAGACTTTCCAGCACGGTACTCGCCTCCACACTGAAAATGCTATCCGGATGATCCTTGACAAAGCTGCTCAGGATCGCCCTTGCTTCGCGAAGATACGCCGCCTTATCCTCCCCGCCGGTATCCGGGCTATTCCACAATTGCACATTGAGAATACCGATTACATACATCGCCTCGGTCCCGCCGTCTGTATTTGGATATTGATTGCTCAACTCACGCAACTGACGGGCACGCATCTGCATATCCGGGATCAGTTTGATCTTGGCAAGAAGAAGATTATCTTTAAGAGCATCCCCATCTTCGCTCTCGTCAAGGAGCTTATCGATCTGCAGCGCATAGTCCCGACCATGACGGTTAAGAATAATAAATCGCCCAAGACGCTCTTTTTCGGCCTGGGTTTTCATCGACCTGGCATTGCCAAGAAAAAGTTCCAACTGATTCAATTTCTGTCGAAGGTTTTGCAATTTAAAAGCCTTCATCACAGAAGTCGGACCTTTCGCGAAAACTCCGAGAACCGCCTGGCTATCCGAAGGAGCATTTTCGACTTCTTCAAGACGCTTATTCAAAATAGATTTGGTGACCTTACAAAAAGAGCTCGCCTGCTCAAACTTTTCCTCCCCAGCCAAATGCATCGCCATCCGCCATCTCGCCTCAAGCGATTCATCGCTCCCGGGAAACTCGTTGAACAGCCTTTCCCATATCGAAAGGTTCCTGCGATGCGGATAATCGTTATAGAACCGAAGAACGGCATTCATCTCAAAGTAACGAACATCAGGGCTGTATTCCTCCAGGATCGCCTTGTAGTAAAGAGCGATAGGCATCCGCTCACTCGTCGGATGCTTTTCGATAAAGTTGTCGTACTGCAAAAGAAGCTGACGCTTTTTGCGCTGATAATCAAGCGAATCGGGAACATCGAACCAATAGGGCCATCGACCATACGCCATATGCGTTGCGATGTCTTCTTTCAACTCCTTACGCAGAGCGATCAGTTCTGTAGGGAAAAACCGTTTATGCAGGATCTTTCGCGTCTCGGGATCAACCAAAACTCTGTCGATCGATTCGGCGAGATAATTGTCATGGAACTGACGAACCTCTTCAGGGTTATTGCCTGCGACGTACAACTGGTAATCGAGCTCGGCAAAACTTATCTTAGCCTGGAACAATAAAACTGCCCCAGCCAGCACGATACCCGTAACCACCCACACAAGCCCCGGACGATACCGTGTAAAGTGACCGACTCCAATTACAATACCTGCAATTGCCGCACCGGTAAACCACGCATATATCCACGGTGCAAAAGAAAATCCCCATTTCACCGCATCAACAGATTCGCCTCCGCCGAAGATTCCCCAATAAGCCATCTGCGGCGCCATACACAAAACGATAGCGATAAAACGAGAACGAAAACGAAGCGGACGGCATGCCACAGAAATGCAGCTTATAAGAAGGAACAATCCGAACAACGGCAGCTTCGCAACAAACACCACAAGAATGATCATCGGAACGCTGTAACGAAAACTCATAAGCTGAGAAACAACCACCGGACCGACGCCCATCACACCCATCAAAAGACCAAGCACTACTATCTGCCACGGATACTCATAAATACTAAGCGGACTTACAGTATATTGTCCAAGACTCCACAGGCTCCTGTCTAAAACCACACCAAGGTCAAAAACAAATATATAACCCGTAAGTATCTTGGACCAGAAAAGGCATGTACCAAGAAAAACCGCCATCGCAAGAGCCCAGCAATGACGAACATTGGAATGGCTATAGTGCAGGGTAGGGCCGACAGTCATAAAAGACTTCGCCGGACCTGTCGCTTTCGATGTAGATTTCTCGGTAGACATATGACAATAGAGTACCGAAAAAAAGCCTATTTGTCCACATTTTCCCCCTGACCTCAAAAAAAACGTAAACCGAGTACCAGAAAGGAGTTACGCCCTGACAATGTCGGCTATCTTCATAAGCCGGCTGGTATTGTCGCGCTCAGCTTCGCCAAGTTTAGAGATGATATACTTGATAGTGGCCCCAAGCTCGGGGATGACAACATGCTCAAGCACGTTTACACGCCGGCGAGTACTCATCAGCTCAGTCGCAAGAAGCTGCGCCTGCTTTTCTTTCTCGCCAAGTTCGATAAGGCTGTCAAACGCACGCTCAAGAGCACGAAGTGCAACATCAAGCTCGCCGCTCGTCGACGAAAAACCATAACACATTATATCGCCCGATATCTCCTTCGTAAGTTCAGGAACCTGAACGCTCATAATGCTCGCAAACTTTATCGCAAGGTTAAACTTTTTAGTAGGAACATCGATCGCCGCACGCATATCCTCAGGTTCCATCGTCGCACGAGCCATCATAAAACGTCTCGTCGTCTCAAGAAGCTCCTTCTCAACCCGCGCACGAAGAGGCTTGATCGCAGAGGCCACCTTAACAAGACGCCTGCTTATTTCATCCCGCTTCTGACTAAGCAAACGATGACCGCGACGGGCAAGATCAACACGACGCCTAAGCCGAAGCTGCTCCATTCGAGTTGCATTAACATTCTCAAGCATAAAAAAACCTTAACTAATGACCGGCAACCGATCATTCAAAGTTCCAAACTAAATAGCCTCGGCCAAAGGCCGAAACCACCCCTATTCCCTATTTCCTAAACTTAGGCATATATTTTTCGATAAGTTCAACATCGATACGCTTAAGTTCCGTATCGTCAAACATACTCAGCAATTCCCAACCGAGATCAAGCGTAACCTCGATCGTACGGTTCTCATAGTAACCCTGCGAAATGTAACGAGCCTCGAACTCATCGGCAAACTTCATATACTTCTGGTCCTCCGGCGAAAGCGCTGCCTCACCCAGAATCGTCGCAAGCTCCTGTGCTTCCTTACCGCGGGCATACGCCGCATAAAGCTGGTTGTAAAGGTCCGCATGATCCTCGCGAGTTTTACCCTCGCCGATACCTTTGTCCTTAAGCCGCGACAAACTCGGCAAAACATCGACAGGCGGAGAGATCGACTTACGATGCAACGCCCTGCTCATAATGATCTGTCCCTCGGTAATATAACCGGTAAGGTCCGGCACCGGGTGAGTCTTATCGTCTTCAGGCATTGTCAAAACAGGCACCATCGTGATCGACCCGTCTTTACCCTTGACACGACCGGCACGCTCATAGATCGTCGCAAGGTCAGTATACAAATAACCGGGATAACCGCGACGGCCCGGAACCTCTTTTCGCGCGGCACTGATCTCACGCAACGCCTCGCAATAGTTCGTCATATCGTTAAGCACAACAAGCACCTGCATACCTTCCTCGAACGCAAGATACTCCGCCGCCGTTAGCGCCATCCTCGGAGTTGCGATCCTTTCGATAGCCGGGTCGTTGGCAAGATTGATAAACATAACAGCACGCTCGATAGCACCCGTATCGGTAAGGTCATCGATAAAGAACTGTGCCGCCTCAAAAGTAATTCCCATCGCCGCAAACACCACCGCAAAACTCTCACCCTCACCACGAACCGTCGCCTGCCGTGCAAGCTGTGCAGCGATATCGTCATGAGGAAGACCTGCACCCGAAAAGATCGGAAGCTTCTGCCCTCGAACAAGCGGGTTCAATCCGTCGATAGTCGAAATACCCGTCTGAATAAACTGGTTCGGAAAATTCCTCGCATACGGATTGATAGGATTTCCGTTGATATTCATTCGCTGCTTAGCGATCACAGCCGGTCCGCCGTCCTTCGGCTTGCCAATACCGTCAAACACCCTGCCGAGAATATCAGGCGAAACACCGAACTCCATAGGCTTGCCCAAAAAACGAACCTTAGTATGCTCAGCGTCGATACCTTCGGTACCCTCGAAGATCTGGACCATCACCTTATCGCGATCGACCTGAAGGATCTGACCGTGACGCATACTACCGTCAGCGATCTCAATATCAACGATCTCGCCATACTTGGCACCTTCAACACCTTCGACAAGCATCAACGGGCCGTAAATCTCACTAACTGTCTGATACTCTTTAAGCATCGCAAACTCCCACGTATATAAATAACTGCCAACTAACTGAATTTTTCATAAAACAGCCTCGCCAAAGGCGAAACCTACCCTATTACCTTCAAAAAATTTTGATCTTTAGTCTAACTCGAAAGCGCTTTCAGCTGCTCATCGATCGTATCCCGAATACCGGCCACTTTGGCGAGTTCTTTTTCGGGTATAAAACTGCTCCGGGCGATCTCTTCACGAACCGCAAGTGCAAAAATACCGCTCACCTCGACACCGCGTTCGATAGCCGCAAGACCCTGCTCATGCAAATGCAGAATAGACTTCAATATCTCATACTGCTTATCTATCGAAGTATGCGTATCGATCTTATGGAACGCGTTCTGATGCAAAAAGTCCTCGCGAATACTCTTGCAGGTCTCAAGCACCATACGGTCCTTAGACGATATCGATTCGGCACCGACAAGACGAACGATCTCAGCAAGCTCGGCTTCCTGCTCGAGCAGGATCATCGACTGCTGCGACATCTTCGCCATCTCCTCGCCCTTATCCGCGTCCTCGAACACGTCCTTAATATATTGCTTATAGAACGAATAGCTCGTAAGCCAATCGATCGCCGGAAAATGCCTTTGCTGAGCAAGCCGACTTTGCAGCGACCAGAAAACTTTCACAACATGCAGCGTCGCCTGAACAACTGAGTCCGACAGGTCACCGCCCGGAGGACTTACCGCACCGATGATCGAAAGTGCGCCTTCGCGATCGGGACCGCCAAGACACTCGATCCTGCCGGCTCGTTCATAAAATGACGCGATCCTCGCACCGAGATACGCCGGGTAACCTTCCTCGGCAGGCATCTCTTCAAGACGCGTCGAAATTTCTCTCATTGCCTCTGCCCAGCGACTCGTACTGTCCGCCATCAGTGCGACAGAGTAACCCATGTCCCGGAAGTACTCCGCGATCGTAATCCCCGTATAAACAGATGCCTCACGGGCCGCCACCGGCATATCGGAAGTATTCGCCAAAAGCACGACACGCTTCATCAAAGCCTCGCCGCTATGCGGGTCTATCAATTCCGGAAACTCCATAAGAACATCCGTCATCTCGTTACCGCGTTCGCCGCAGCCTACATAAACAACAACATCCGCGTCGACCCACTTGGCAAGCTGATGCTGCACAACGGTCTTACCCGTACCGAAAGGACCCGGCACACAAGCTGTCCCGCCTTTGGAGATCGGGAAAAACGCATCCACAACACGCTGACCGGTAACAAGAACCTCATTAGGGGCAAGACGTTTCTTACTGGCGCGAGGGGTACGAACCGCCCACTTCTGCATAAGCTTAAGCTCGGTCCTGCTGCCGTCGTCTCCGACAACATTTCCGATAACCTCATCGACAGTAAACATACCGGCGTTAAGACCTTCGACAGTTCCCTCAACACGCGCCGGAACCATTATCTTGTGCAATAAAAGAGTAGACTCCTGCACCTCGCCGACAATGTCACCGCCGGAAACCTTCGCACCGTTTTCGATCGTAGGCTTAAACTCCCACTTCGTCTCGCGGTTTAGACCCGGAATCGCACTTCCACGCTTGATAAAACTGCCCTGCATCGCAACAAGCTGATCCAAAGGACGCTGGATACCGTCATAAATACTCGATATCAAACCAGGGCCAAGCTCAACGCTAAGAGGAGCCCCCGTATTCACCACCTTCTCGCC
>DAOVIC010000162.1 GCA_030671565.1 Anaerohalosphaeraceae bacterium | reverse complement strand
CACCTTGATCCAGTTGACCATAAAGAATAACCAGGCCGCCGACCCCACGAACTTTTTCTTCTCAAACCCCATCGCAAGAAAATATATCGTCATCACCGGCCCGGCAGCGTTGGCCATCATCGTCGTTACCCCCGCCGCAAATCCAAGCATCGCCCCAAACGCCCAATGCGTCGGAACAGTCAATTCACCGTTCTTCAGGTTCCGCCGATCCTGAAACAGCTTAACCCCGATCATAACCATAATGATCGACCCGATAACCGGACCAAAATAATCGTCCTCAATAACCCGCATCGCAAAAAATCCCGACCCAATCCCAGCCAGCACCCACGGCAGCAACCGCAATATATGACCCCACTCAGCATGCCGGCGATAATACGTAATCGCAAAAACATCCGCAAAGATCAGCATCGGCAAAAGAACCCCGGTAGAACTCTTCCCCTCGAACAGATTCGCCATCAGCCCAACTGCAACAATACTAATACCCGGAAGCCCGGTCTTGGAAACCCCAACCAGCAGCCCGCACAAAGCAAGCATACCCCACTGGAAATAACTAAACTCAAACCCGCTAAACTCAAACATCTTCCAATCCCAAAAAAAAAACCGCTAACACCCCACACTCTACCATCGACCTTACCCAACATCAACCCTCGACGCAAAACACCTCCACCAAAGGAAATATTTGCCAAATAAGGCACGTTAGTATATAGTGAGCAAATAATTACAACCTAAGAACAAGGGTATCTGCATACAATGGCATTTGACGACGAAAATAAAGAAGACAAAGAAGAACTGTTCGCAACAATGGGCCTCGGAGACCACCTCGAGGAACTGCGAATAAGGCTTTTCTACGCCATCACAGGGCTGTTCGTCGGTCTGGTAATATGCATGGTATTCGGAAAACAGCTCGTCGGCGTACTAAAGATCCCATACGACAATGCCGTCGAAAACCTTGAATTAACAATACAGATCATCGCCATCCACCCCGCCGAAGGCTTCATGGTATACATCAAAACAAGCCTGCTCTTCGGGCTGCTCCTCTCTTCTCCATGGGTCATCTGGCAGATATGGGCATTCGTCGCATCGGGCCTGTACAAAAAGGAAAGAAAGTTCGCCTACGCAGTAGCCCCTGTAAGTGCGATACTTTTCATCAGCGGAAGCGTCTTCTTCATGACCGTCGTAGCACCGCTCACTATGGGATTTTTCATAAAATTCAACGCATACATGGACGTCCAGTCACAATTCACACTGCAAAACTACATAAACATGATCCTGCTGCTGGTACTGGCTTTCGGAGTCGCATTCCAGATGCCCATAGTAATAGTATTCGCAGAAAGAATGCACCTGGTAACGATAGAAAAGCTCACAAGCATCCGCAAGTTTATGATACTCGGCCTCATCGTAGTATCGGCAATGATAACGCCACCGGACTTCATCTCACAGGTAGCAATGGCCGGCCCCCTCTACATACTATACGAAGCAAGCATAATAGTATGCAGGATCCTGAATTGGCGAGACAGGAAAAACGATTAAAAAAAACTGCTAGTCCTCTTTGACATCATCGCTGTCGTCATCGTCAGAAGAACTGCTCTCATCCGTCGTATCTGCACTGTCGGGCCGCAGAACGTCTTCATCGACAGTCTTGGTAACCTCGTCCTGAGCCTCTTTAACACCCTTCTTAAACTCGGTAAGGCTTTTGCCCATACCACGGGCGATCTCCGGCAAACGCCTGCCAAAAAGAAGCACCGCAACAACAAGAATAATGATCCATTCCCAACCGCCCGGCATACCAAAACCAATTATATCCTGAATATTTTCAACCATCTCTTGTACCTCTCATAAATGTGTATAATGCCAAAATAAATTCTACTATTCGGTTAATTCTACCGGCTCTCTCTGCCGGCGTCAAACATAATACTGCCCAAAATGCCCCTTGTTCGCCCAGGTTTGCCGACCCAGGAAGTCACCTTTTCTCTGCCTGCGACTCGTTTCTATGAACATATAACGCTGGCGGGTGTACAATTATTTCTCTGGTTCAATTCATCTAACTGGCGAAATTCGGTTTGACTACTGTTTACCAAGTCGATACACTAACGGCGTCTGAACTTTTCACTCTTTTTTTACGCGGAATACTATGGCTGATATGAAGGAAGAATGCGGCATCTTCGGGATATACGGTGACCCCGAGGCCGTCCAAAAAACTTATTACGGACTCCACAGCCTCCAGCACAGGGGCCAGGAATCCGCCGGAATAGCATCGAGCAATGGCGAACAAATACACTGTTTCACAGGCATGGGACAGGTAAGCAGGGTCTTCCGCCAAAGTCGCGGCGTCCTCAAAAGACTTACAAACCCAATCGCCATCGGCCATGTCAGATACTCAACAACAGGTTCGAGCAACCCGCTTAACGCTCAACCGTTCCTAAGCGAATACTCAAGGGGCCAGATCGCCGTCGCACACAACGGAAACCTGATAAACGCCTCCCTCCTTAGAGACGAATACGAAGCATACGGACACATCTTCAAGTCCACAAACGACACCGAGATCATCGTCCACCTGATGGCCAAACCGTCACACGTCGGCAAATCCGATCCCCTGGCACACGTACTAAACCACCTGCAGGGCGCATATTCACTGCTGTTTTTGTTCCCGGACCGCATCGAAGCTGTACGCGACCCATACGGAATACGCCCTCTAAGCATCGGAAAAACAAAACAGGGACACTACTGCGTCGCAAGCGAAACATGTGCCTTCGACACGCTCGACGCCGAATACATCCGCGACATCGAACCGGGCGAGATCGTCACCCTCGACAAAAACGGCATATCAAGCCGATTCTTCATTACACCAGGAACCGTAAAACCGGCCCACTGTATCTTCGAGCACGTCTACTTCGCAAAACAAAGCAGCTCAGTTTTCGGTGAGAACGTACACGTCGTCAGAAAAAGATCCGGCGAACAGCTCGCACGAGAACACCCCGTAGAAGCTGACGTCGTAATACCAGTTCCAGACTCCGGAACTTCCTCGGCCATAGGATATGCAAACGAAAGCGGCATACCGTTCGACATGGGATTCGTAAGAAGTCACTACATCGGAAGAACTTTCCTTGCACCCTCCCAGCAACTAAGAGAACTCGCCGTAAGACTAAAACTAGCCGTCGTAAAAGAAACCGTAGAAAACAAGCGGGTTGTAGTAGTAGACGACTCCATCGTAAGAGGAACCACGACAAAGGGAAAGATTCGCTCCCTGAGAGAAGCCGGTGCAAAAGAAATTCACATGCGTGTCGCCTGCCCGCCCATAGCACACCCGTGCTTCTATGGCGTTGATTTCCCGACCACGGAAGAACTGCTGACAAACGAACGGACTCTTGACGAAATACGCGATTTCCTCGAGGTCGACTCGATAGGATACATCTCGCTCGAAGGTCTCTTATCATGTGCATCCTTACCGCCGGACCATTACTGCACCGCCTGCTGGAGCGGAAATTACAAGATACCCGTAAACAAAATCTTAAACAAGTTCCATGTGGAACGACACCAAATGCAGCTTTTCGACAGTAACGACTAAAAATATGACAAAAGAAAATTACATCAGTTACGAAGAATCCGGCGT
>DAOVIC010000026.1 GCA_030671565.1 Anaerohalosphaeraceae bacterium | reverse complement strand
CCAGACACAACAATTTCGCTGTCATCCCACACTACCGCAAACAAAGCAGAAGCACAAATTTCAAAACAACGGCAGGCGTCGAAACAGGCGGTTTTGTTTTGAAAATTCGGATTTTGAACATTTGAGATTGTTTCGGATTTAGATATTCGGATTTCGGATTTGACACAACACCCCCCCTAACGCCCCAAAAACACAAAAACAATACACCTTCGAAAAACATTATCCGCTTTAAACTTGCACCAGAACCAAAAAATACTATAATTACCTCCACAACACCGGAGAATGGAACAAAATTTTTACTACGGCAAGTACAGCCGTACAGAATCATTCGTGATGTCATATTAGTCCAGTTGGAATATGGTATAGGTAGGTTTATTGTTTATGCAGACTTTATTATTATAGTTGAAATGTGAAAAGGAGAAATTCCGTGGCGAAGGTATCTAAGAAAATAAGTGATCGTTTTGTTAAGTCAGTTGCCAAATTCCAGAAAGTTCTGCAAATTGCGAAAGACCGTGATGTCAATGAGTCGGATACGGTTTCGATACTGATCGATATTTTTAGTGAGGTGTTCGGGTATGACAAATATCTGGAAATAACACGAGAGTTTGCAATCGGGAGTACGTATTGCGATCTGGCATTAAAGATAGACGAAAAAGTTCAATACCTGATTGAAGTCAAAGCGATAGGCATCAAGCTAAAAGATGATCACATGAAACAGGCTCTTGATTATGGCGCAAACCATGGCATAGAGTGGGTTATACTGACTAATGGTATAGAATGGAAAGTCTATAAGATTAGATTTGAGAAGCCTATCGGCTCTGATCTGATGTGTTCATTTGATTTTTTGGAATTGAAAGCGAGGACAGCGAAAGATCAAGAATTATTGTTTGTCATTGCTAAAGAGGGATTAGCAAAAAATATACGTAATGAATACCATGAAAAAACACAAACCATAAATCGATTTATTATTGGTAGGTTGATACTTAATGATATAATCCTTAATTCAATCCGAAGAGAATTACGAAAGTTGTCGGACGGGGTCAGTATCGATGTCTCGGAAATTGAAAACATCGTTAAAAATGAAATTCTAAAGCGAGAAATTGTTGAGGGGGATGATGCAAAATTTGCACAATCTCGTATTAGTCGATTCTATAAAAAAGCTAAAAAGGAGAGCCAGAAGAAAAAGGCAAAAAAACTCGCAAAGCCCTCAGGGACGCATCATAATGAAAAGAAGCCTGACAAGAATGATATTGGGTAGTCAAACGGAAGCAGGTCCTGTAGAGATACGACCTGCCAAGGATAGCCGTGTACTGGTATTATCTAGGCCCTGCTTTGGAAAACAAAAGAAATGTTATACAAAATCCTTGCTGATTTAGTCGTTCTTATCCATTTTGCATGGATACTCTTTGTACTATGGGGTTTCATTCTTACGGTTTACTGCTCTGTTTCCATCTACGTGTTACGAGCGGCCAAAGCCAAAGCCAAAACATTCTTTGACAGATGGATATTCAGAACCGTTCATCTAGCCGGCATTATCTATGTTGCCGTCTTGACGATCTTTGAAAAACTTTGCCCATTAACCATACTGGAAAACATTCTAAGACAGCGATACGATCCGGAACTGACATATCCCGGCTCTTTTGTGATGCATTACATCCTAAAGATAGTTTACCCGGAAGCAAATTTCCTGATATTCGTAATACCAACAATCTTCATCGCCCTGTTTTCCACACTAATGTACATAATCCGCCCCCCAGCAAAAATAAAGCAAGCACTGAGGATCAAAAAAATTAGGGAAGGGAAAAACTAAATGTCTGCCCCCTTTGCTATGAGGTCATCTGTCAACTATTAATCTTTTTAATAAATCAGCATCCCGATCCATCGGGAATCCACCACTTATGCCTTTTGCCTTCTGCCTTTCTTTAAACTTCGTCATTGGAAATTCCGTGTTGAGTGTTGGCTATTCGCTTTTATTTTCCCCAGCCTCAGCTCCGCCGAATCCACCACTTTTGCCTTTGCCCCTCTATTACACATCGAAACTCCAATGCAACCGGAGTTTTCTGACATCTTAGCAACGACGGCACAGAAACATACCGCCAAAGCCGAACAGGAGCAGAGCGAAAGTCATTGGTTCTGGGGTGAGATTAACGGGCGCAACGCCATAAGCATCTTTTGCACTTACAGCCGCAGTACTGTCAGGGAAACCACCGGCAGCATCAACCGGTGTTGTCTTACTAACCGGAAAATTGATCTGAACTATCAGCGGATCAGCAGAAACGCCAAACTCGCCAGTTGGCTCAGCAACGTCATTATAAATACCAGCAGTCACCGATACATCCCGCGGAGAAAAACCCATTGTCGAGAACGGGCCATCTTCTGTGGAAATGGCTGCAGCATAATTGTCAGAAGCGGCTTCAACAGCAATTTCAAAAAGACCGTCATCAAATGCTTCAGGTGCATAGCTACTCAAAACGACACTAGAAGCATCTTCTGCGCCTACAGCAGCAGCACTATCAGGGAAACCACCGGCAGCGTCAACTGTTGGAGTAGAGGCATCTTCTGCATCTGCAACAGCAGTATTGTCAGGGAAACCATCGGCAGCATCAACTGTTGGAGTAGAAGCATCTTCTGCACCTACAACAGCAGCACTGTCAGCAAAACCACCGGCAGCATCAACTGTTGGAGTAGAGGCATCTTCTGCGACTACAGCAGCAGCACTGCCAGAGAAACCACCGACAGCATCAACTGTTGGAATAGAAGCATCTTCTGCATCTGCAACAGC
Organism: Anaerohalosphaeraceae bacterium; assembly: GCA_030671565.1. Next base: position 11,254 of record DAOVIC010000026.1, on the reverse strand, counting down.
AGCACTGCCAGAGAAACCATCGGCAGCATCAACTGTTGGAGTAGAAGCATCTTCTGCATCTGCAACAGCAGCACTGTCAGAGAAACCACCAGCAGCGTCAACTGCTGGAGTAGAAGCATCTTCTGCATCTGCAACAGCAGCACTATCAGCAAAACCACCGGCAGCGTCAACTGCTGGAGTAGAAACATCTTCTGCATCTGCAACAGCAGCACTGCCAGAGAAACCACCAGCAGCGTCAACTGCTGGCGTAGAAGTCGCCGTGAAAATGGCTGCAACATGAGTACCAAATTGCACTTCAATAACAATGTCAAAAAGGCCGCCACTGAAACTCACAGGTGTATCATTGCTCAAAACAACACTAACTATGTCACCTACAATAGCAGTAGTGGCAACGACATCATTGGCCAGAACATCAGTTGAAACATCTGCAGATGCAATTGAAACCATCCCCATCACGAATACTAAAACCAGCAATTTTTTCACTATCGATCTCCTTCCTTTTTTGATCGCTCTGAATAACTTACAGTTTGATCATTGCGTGTACCGTAAACTACCGGCAAACGCTTTTTTTGCCGCAGGCGAACAGTTTTTCAGAACACCCTTTTATAATCTCCGAATGACCCGCTCCTGAAAAGAACAGCCCCAAAAAACGGTCACAAATATAAATTTCAACTTATTTGTTTCTTGAAAAACACCTCCGTGCAATAAGAATGTCAATATGCACTACCTTAATACGCTGCATATATAATACCTATACATATATACAGCTTTTTAGAGACTCCAACCCTCATACCTGTCATTTACCAGCCGGGCCTGTAAAATACAAGGGAAAAAACTCACTTTTAATTTTTTTTTACATTCAAACTACAAAACCCATTTTACCAAACGTCTCGGCGAAGCCGAATCCACCACTTATGCCTTCTGCCTTACCCCTTCTGCCTATTCTGTCTCTACAAACCTTCTGCAAAAAAACAGCTCTTGGCAATACCAAAAAAACCTTCATTGCAAAAAATTGCAAAAAAAATGCACCAAAAATACCGTTGTGCGCGACCGTGCATAACGCCACAACCAGATAGAACATAACCACTAACTTTACGCTAATTCCACACCCGCAAACAACTGCCAAATACTTAAGGGTCCCCAAAATTCGCACTAAATCGCGCATTCAAACGTATTTTACTATGTGGCTCGCAAATGAAAAAGGTCCGTTGCGATTTCCACTTGTGTTTACAGACGAGGAAAAGGAAAGTTACACGGAGACAATATTGATGGGGTCACAGAACGGAAACGCTAACAAGCGTTTCTGTTTATATGGACACACGCCCATATCATAAAGCACTGTTAAATATAAACTTAGGGGTTCAGCCAAGAATAAATAATTTACTGCTTGCCTAAGGAGCTTTTATAATTATAATACCACTTTCCAAAATCAGGAAGAAGTCTCACACAACGGCGGCGTGGCCAAGTGGACTAAGGCACTGGTTTGCAAAACCATGACTCGTGGGTTCGAATCCCACCGCCGCCTGTCTTTACATTTTTCGGGGCCTTAGCTCAGTTGGGAGAGCGCCACACTGGCAGTGTGGAAGTCGTCGGTTCGAGTCCGATAGGCTCCATTGATAAAAGCCTGTAGGTAAAAAACTTACGGGCTTTTTTTATGTTTTCAGCTACCCAGCCGATCCTTTACCCATTGCCTGGCCTGCTCCTTATCCGTAATATCCCCATCGAGTTGAGCAAGATACATCGCCCGGCAAATCTTCCCCAACCCCGGCCCCGCATCAATTCCCATCTCCATGATCTCATTGCCGTTAAGTAAAGCCGCCGGAGCAATATCAACTCCTTCCAACTCCTTTGCGCGATCGGCAATAATGTCCAAACCCTCCGAAATCACCCCTCTGGCCGTCTGGATCGCCTTTTCAAGCAAGAACAATTCTTCAAAATACCCACCCGCCAACAGCACCTTCAGCTCCGCAAGCCGCATTTGCCCCTCCAGCAAAAGACCCCTGTTTTCCAGCAAAAACCGAAGCTTATTTTCCTGTACGTTGCTAAGCATCAAGGCTTTTACCTTTTCAATTCCAAACTCACTTGCAAACCCGGCAAACATCCCGGCAAGAGAAACAATGAAACCTGCCTCCGGCGGCAAATTAGATACGACTTCAACCCCAAAACCCGCATTATCTCCGCAAAAATCAGGGAAAATAGCCTCACCAAGACCGCTTTTGCAAAGCAGTTCTACGCCGCGCCGGCGCCCGGAACAGCTCAAAACCGCCTCGATCTCCATACCGATCCGCTCGCCGCTTATCTTCGTGATATTTGACGCACCCTCACAAACCCCGCACCAGGTCTCTTCTTCGATCTCAAATCCAAGCTGCGCCGAAAACCGCACCGCACGCAGCATCCGCAGATAATCCTCACCAAACCTGTCACCGGCATCGCCGATGGTTCGCAAAACTTTCCGGTCAATATCCGCCTGCCCCCCGACATAATCATAAACCTTCTCATCGACCGGATCGTAAAACATCCCGTTGATCGTAAAATCACGCCGCTGAGCGTCCTCCCTCGCGTTAGAAAAAGCAACCTGACCGGGATGTCTGCCGTCGGCATATCCGCTCTCGGTGCGGAAAGTTGCAACCTCGATCTGCTGGGAATCCAGAAGTACCATAACTACCCCGAATTTGGCCCCGATCTTCAGAGTCCGCCGAAACAGGGCGATTATCTCATCGGGCGTAGCGCTGGTGGCAACATCATGATCCTTCGCTATGCGTCCCAACAGCATATCACGCACACAGCCGCCGGCCATCAGCGCCTCAAAGCCGCTCTGACGCAACCGCTTTACCACCCGTATCGCAGCTTCTTTATTCGTCATCTTCGCCTCCCACGCCGGTAAGCTGCAAAAGCGTAATCCCCATATTCCCCCAGTTGCGTCGGTCGATCACCTTTAAATCGGCATACTCATCCAAAAGAACCGTTCGCTTATGAGCACGGACACTAACGATCCCTCCGGCTTTAAGTTGATCGCACAAAAACTCCAGAAGTTTTGCGAGTTTGGAACCTTCGCCGCAATCTTCGGCCATCACATAAGGCGGATCGACAAAAACCAGGTCATACCTGTCATCGCCGGGCCCGACGGGCGCACCCATTTTAAAGACATTGCCGCGAATAACTTTTGACTCCTGCCCGAAACGAGCCTTTTCGATATTGCGTTTTAGAATATCGACCACCTTTGCGCTTTGTTCTACGAACGTAACATGCTTTGCGCCGCGCGAGATTGACTCAAGTCCCATGGACCCGGTCCCACAAAAAAGATCGCCGACGACGCCGTCTTCGATCACGTCGTACTTGTAAAGGACGCTGAATAAGGCTTCCTTGACCCGGTCGGTAATAGGGCGCGTATCCCTGGTATCAGGACCAAGCAAATTCATTCCACGTCTGGAACCGGCAATTATACGCATCTCTACTCCCTGCCAACTTTTAAACCCAGATCTTTGAGCATTTGCATATCCTCTTCAACCGACCGCCCTGCCGTTGTCAGGTAATTGCCGGTTAGTATACTCGTACATCCCGCATAAAATATCCAGCTCTGCACATCTCGCAGATTCAGTACTCTTCCGCCTGCGACTTTTAGATTCGTCTGGGGCAATATAAATCGGTACATGGCGATTATCCGCAGTATTTCCATCGGCTCAAGCTCTTTAGCATTACCGAGCGGAGTGCCTTCTATCGGGTGCAGAAAATTCATCGGAACCATATCAACGCCAAGTTCCCGCAGCTGAAATGCCATGTCGAGGCGGTCGGCTTCGGTTTCTCCGATCCCGAATATCCCGCCGCCGCAAACTTTAAGCCCGGCATCGAGAGCTGTCTTTATAGTTGCGACCCTTTCGGAATAATCGTGGGTAGTTACTATCTTCGAAAAGTATCTCTCGGAAGTTTCAAGGTTGTGGTTGTACCGCTCGGCTCCGGCCTTGACCAAACGCTTTGCCTGATCGGCGGATATTATCCCAAGCGATACGCAGACACCCATCCCGTAATCGGACCTGATCGTGGCGATAAGCTTTTCTATTCTGGAAAGTTCCTTCTCAGTGATCGCCCTGCCGGAATAAACTATCCCGAAATAAGGGACACCCTTTTCATTGGCTTCTTTCGCGGCGGCAAGTATCTCGTCGTCGCTTAGGATTGTTACAGATTTGCCGATTTCGGTGTCATACCGCACGGACTGGGCGCAGAATGCGCAGTCCTGATCACACCCGCCAAGCCTGCCGGGGACAATAGAGCAGACCCTTACCTCGTTGCCGAAGTATTTTATCCTTATTCGGTTGGCAAAGTACAGCACATCCTGCAATTCTTCGCAACTGAGCGCAGCAAGCATATCCGCCTCTGTTCTGTCGAGAAATTGTCCTCCTATAACCTTTTGGCCAAACTTACGTATTATCTCGTTCACGAAAAAATTACCCTTAAACTAACGTTTATAATGCCGCTTAAGGGCTAATCCTTACATCCGGAGAGCATTTTGTCAAGGGGGATTGCTAATTCTCTGAACTTATCGGCTGCGAGCGTCACTGTTTGCCAGCTTCGGCTGCGAAGTTTCATTTCGCGGGCATAATCGGAAAGTTTAATACAGCAAAACAGGTATTGGCGCCCCTGAAACTCATACACATCGAGTCCGTCGTTTTCAACGTCTATATTCTCGAATTCATAAACAAAAACAAACATCCCCTCGACTTTTCCGCAAGACCTCTCTGAAAGTACCTTTTCCCACTGCGAAAGTCCTGCAACATCGTCCATCCCCACCCAGCACTGAAACCCTTTCATACCGGCAAGGGAAGTGCCCTTAAATTTTTTACCTTTAACCTCCGCGAGAATGGCCCTGTCGATATCCCCGTGGTAAACTATGAAATCAAAGCTTTTGATCTTTCCCCCATTAATAAGGCCACGCCGCCCCTGATCGACCGCGCGGCAGGCGACACGGTTATCGGCAAGGTAACCCTGAAAAGCCCTCTCGTACTCGTTGATCCCCTCAAGCATGGCTTAGAACATAACACAAATAGGAGGTATTGCAACAATTAAACAATTTCATATCTACTGCCAATGCTCTAAAACTATTGCAATGTCCGACAATATCTGGTAAAAACGCTCCCTATGGATAGATTAGACATAATAATCGGGTGCATTATTGTCATTTTGGCGGTCACGATATTACTGACGCTGACGATATTGGCTCACAAAAGCATAAACCGTATCGCAAGAGGCGGCTGCCGCACGGCTAGGGAAACACTTAAGGAACTGAAAAGTGGCAAATAGCTCATCTCAGGAGCAGCAGGCATCTCCACATAACCCAACGCCGGAGCTTTCACGCGAACTGTCTTTGTACCACATAACGATGATGGGCCTGGGTATGATGATCGGTGCCGGCGTATTTCTCGGCATGGGTATCTCGATCGGCAAGGCAGGCCCCGGGGGCGTAGTACTTACGTTCGCACTGAACGGGGTGTTGGCGATTTTTACCGCGATGTCTTTTGCGGAGCTAAGCTCTGCGATCCCCCGCGCAGGCGGCGCATACAACTTCGCACGGATCGGTTTCGGACGAGGGACAAGTTTTCTGGCAGGATGGATGGAATGGTTCGCCTCCAGCGTTGCCGGCGCGATGTACGCACTGACCTTTTCACTTTACACGATCCGTTTTATAAACGCGCTCGGCTTGCTCGACGGTTTCTACTCCTTACTCCACATCAATCCTGAAAGCGATATATTTTTAAAAATCATCGCGGTAGTCACCGCCGCGACGTTTATCTATATAAATTACCGCGGAGCGTCAGAAACCGGCAAGATCGGCGCGATGATAACAATGGGGCAGACGATCTTCGTCGTCTTCATCGGGATCGTCGGTGTGTTCACTGTGATAAAGGATCCGTCGCGTTTAAATAACTTCGTTCCGTTCATGCCGGAAGGCTGGTCCAAACTTCTGGTTACGATGGGCTTTACATACGTGGCCTTCGAGGGCTTTGAAGTAATCGCCCAGGCTGGCGATGAAGCGATAGATCCGCGCAGAAACCTTCCAAAGGCGATGATAAACTCCGTCCTGATCGTTACAGTTATCTATATACTCGTAGCTTTCGCAACGGTCGTCTCCGTTAAAGCAGGCCCGGATATCACCATCGACGGACAAGTCGTCCAGCCGTGGCAGTGGATAGGCCAGTTCGGTCCCGAAGGTTTCGGCTCTGCGATCGCAAAACTCATTTCTTATAAGAACATCGGCAACTTCATTCTCACGCTCGCGGTGATATTCTCATCGACATCGGCACTTAACGCGACAGTATTTTCAGCGACAAGAGCATCCTACGCACTTGGCCGGGACAAAATGCTGCCGTCCTTCTTCGCTAAGATCCACAAAACCCGCAACACACCATACGGTGCCCTGATATGCACCGCGGTGATCATCCTCTTCGTGGCAACAATGCTGCCAACCAAAGATGTCGCATCAAGCGCGAGCATCATGTTCATATTCCTGTTCTTTCTGGTAAATCTCTGCGTCATAAAAATTCGCCGGAGCATGTCAGACGAAATGACCTACGGATATATGATGCCGCTGTTTCCGATCTTCCCGATACTGGCGATCCTCTGCCAGGTTATCCTGGCGGTCGAACTGCGAGAAATGAGCCACATCGCCCTGATCGTGGCACCGATATGGGTCGTTGTCGGCATAGCCGTCTATTTCTTCTATTCAAGATCGCGAGCTGTAACGACCGAAGAGGATATCCTCGTACTCGAAGAACAAAAAGCCATCCCATCGGATAAATACCGCGTTATGGTCGCAATCGCAAATCCGGCAAACGCTACCGCACTGGTGCAGGGGACATACAAACTCTGCGGCGCAAAGGACGCGCAGGTAGAACTGATACACATGCTTCCGGTTCCCGATCAGGTCGCACTGACAGATGCGAAAAAATATATGACACCGGGCAAAGAAGCACTGATGGAGGCGATGCTTTCGCTGTCTTTGCACTTTACGATAAGCACAACCATACGATACTGCCGAAACATCGCCCGGGGAATAGTCTCGGCGATCCGGCAGAAAAAAACGCAGATGCTCGTACTCGGCTGGCACGGCAAATCTTCCAAGGGAATCTTCAACCTCGGAGCAACTGTTGACCCCATAATCGAGCAGACCCCCTGCGACGTCGTTGTGATGAAAGACTGCAGCGGAAACAAAACTTTCGAAAACGTCCTCGTCCCAGTAGCCGGCGGCCCGAACAGCGCATTTGCCTTAGAGATCGCGACCATCATGGCCGAAACGGAAAATTCAACGATAACCGCGTTCACGGTCGATCGTGGAAATGAAACTTTCAACCTCGATCAGTTCCTCGACGTCCAGGCCGAACAACTATCGATCCGGCGGGGACGCTTTAAGTCAAAAACCGTAAAAGCAAAAAGCACCGTACTTGCGATCCTAAAGGAATCAAGGGAGCATGATCTGGTGGTATTGGGAACAACGAACAAACCGATGCTCGTACAAATGGCACGGCAATCCCTGCCGGAAAAAATTGCGTGCAGATGCAAAACACCCCTTGTAATGGTTAAAAAAGGCCAGGGGGTAAGGTCGTGGATAAAAAGGTGGATATAGACCCAGACATCATAAGTGATCGCAAATGACGGCCCCTCTTACTGATTCATCCATGCCCATCTGGCTGGCAGTGGTTCTTCTTTTTCCAACTCCAACTCATATTCATAGACGTATCTACGCTCATACCTGTTGAAATCTGAAGAACCGAATGTACCGACAGAAGTCGGATAAAAATCAACAATGCAATAGTAAGTTTTCAATCGGGGAATGTATTTAAAATCGCACTGCATGACAATACCGCGCTTAACCTTCTCAACTCCCCGACCATCCTCCTGGGTTAGCATCTTATATAGCACGACATCGCCGTTCTTGAACATCGGCGTATGCGACGCATCCGGTTCACCAAATATTTCTATCGTTCCTGGAAACGCCAAAGGATCGCCAAGCTTTATCTTACCGCAGCCGGCGATAAAACAAAACGACAGGCCCAATAAAATCATTAACGCTATTCTTTTCATATCACAACCTCTCCGGTCAAAATCAGCCAACCCCTAAAACGAATACCCGCCATCCATGACCAGCCAAAAAGCTCTGTAAAATCAGACAATATTATACCACATATCGCACAAGATTGTCAAGGAAACTCACCCCATACCCCCTCACAACGCCTTATTTTTACCACCCCTGCCACCTGAAAACCGGATTATTTGCCGTCAAATCCCTCAGCGGCGACTAACTTCTGCTCGCCGGTTGCCATGTCTTTAACTACCAGTTTTTTTGCCTCGGAGTATTCATCTCCAAGAATAACACACTTGCGTGCACCCCATGCGGTCGCCTGCTTGAGCTGTTTTTTCAGGCTGGCACTTTTGTAGCTAAGGTCCGCGGCAAAGCCGGCCTTACGCAACTTCGCAACCGTCTCTATCGCCACATCACGCAAATCGTCTTTTAGACAGGCTACAAAATAATCCAGCTTGCGCGTTGCAATATCATCCTGCAATAACCCCTTCTCTCTGAGCAATATTTCCAGCACACAATCGCCCATCCCCATACCGGTTCCGGTAACCTTTGGCCCGCCAAAATCTCCAAGCAGGTTATCATAACGTCCCCCGCCGCAAACCGCCCGAAGCTGGCCGACTGCATCGTGGACCTCAAAGACAACGCCCGTATAATAAGCAAGGCCGCGAACGATCCCGGGATCAAACACGCAATAATCACTGATGCCCATCAGGTCAAGTAGAGCGAACAATTCCTGCAGCTCTTTCAACGCCTCAACGGTTTTCTCACTGACATCGGTAAGCCCGGAAATCTGACTAATATCGCTAAGGGCCATAAACTTGCGAATCATGTCCGACTTAACCGGATCGGAAACAGCCTTGTCAAGAATCTCATCAAAGGCATCGGCTGGCAATTTAGGTTTTTTGTCAAGCACGGGGTAAAGCGATTCCAGCTGGCTTTCAGCAATCCCGACATCGAGCAAAAACTCGGCAAGAAGGCGGCGGCTGGATATCTTTACTTTTATATCGTCGCAAGTAAGGCCGAGGCTTCTGAGATAATCTACCGAGCAATAAATGACATCGGCGTCTGCGATAACATCATCGACGCCTATGATGTCGATGTTCCACTGAAAGAACTCGCGGAGACGACCCTTTTGGGGCCTTTCTGCCCTGCAAAGCCGGGGGACGGAAAACCACTTGATCGGGCGAGGCAAGGCGTTTATCTGCTGATTGACCATTCTGGCGAGCGTAGGTGTGATCTCAGGTCTTATCGCAAGATGCCTGCCGCCGCGATCTTCGAAATTGAAAAGCTGCTCGACGATCTCGTCGCCGCTTTTGACCTGGAACATTTTCAGGTACTCGAACACAGGGCCGTCATACTCCTCGAAGCCATTGCGCAAGGATGCCTCTTTCCAGCCGTCGACGATAAAATTACGAACCGCCATCAACGGAGGATAAAAATCACGAGTACCTTTTACGCCCTGTATCTTCATAATAATCCCAAATTTGTTATTAGCTATTAGCCGTTAGCTATTAGCTGTTAGTTGTTCGTTATTTCTTTTTGCCCTTCTTCTTCTTCTTTTTAACTTCGAGCTTCTTGAAGACGTTCTGGCCGAACTTGATCTTCATATACTCTTCCATCTGCTGGGGGCTTTTAAAATGCAGCTCATAGTCATAGCCCTCATCGCCTTCGCTGGTCAGATCGCAAGTTTCTTCGGTATAACCGCGGCAAATCTTCGGGCGCATGTCGTAATTCATGCACTTATAATCATCTTCAGAGAGCTGGGTACACTTGTTGCGAACGTTAAGGTACCAGTCGCCCTCTTCGACGAAAATGTCTACATCCTCATGGTAAAGATACCATCTAATATCGTCATAATCATCCCAGTCCTCGGGCGTTTCGATCGGCAGGGCAAAATACCTGCAGCAAAGACCCGTACACTTTTGACACAAAAACTTTTTGTAGCCCTTCTTATCCTTTTTACTCACGTCAGTTGTTCCCTTCGTTATACAAATCAAAAATATCAACAATCCGCCTACAGCCTGCAATTATAGAAATAATAACCCACAAGTCAACAACCGCTTTTGCCCGGGGCGGCCTCTGGTTTGACATTTCCTTTCATCAAGTTTAAGCAAAAAACACAAAAAAAGGACCAAACCGTAACAAAACCGTAACATTAACATGCATAATTACCTGCGTAGGATACAATTTTATGGTAATATGTTATCTTAAGGAGAAACGAAAATGAGCAAAACAACAAAATTCATCTGGATCACACTGGCCATTGTCCTCATGACCGCCCCTGTTATCGCAAAATCCATCGGCGTTCAGCTTAGAGAAGCCCTCTACCAGGAACAGGTAGGCGGCGATCTGGATGCTGCGATAGAGATGTACCAGAAGGTAATAGGCACCGCTGTAGAAAACAAACGCTACGCTGGTCAGGCACACTTCCGTTTGGGGATGTGCTACCTGAAAAAAGGTGAGGAGCAAAAAGCGATCCAGCACTTCGAAACTATACTCAAAGATTACTCCGATCAGAGAACAACAGTATCAAAGGCAAAAAAAGAACTGAAGAAAATAAAGCCCCAGGTTCCACCAGAAAAACGAGTTGAAGTAAAATCACTTTTTGAGCAGATTGATGGGCAGGTACTAAGATTTATTGCTGAGAAATACGGTGAAATCGCACTTGAGGCAAATCAAAAGAGCCTCTATGTTAACTGTCATATTTATTATGCCGCCCCTGATTTTATTCTGTATAGAGGTGGTATGGGCAGCCACTACAACTGGACAGGCCGAACTATTGCCAGTAAGGTAAGGTTGTCTGGGACAAGTTATCCTAACCAAACCCATTATGATGTTACCGGAAATAAACTTAACACCGAGATAGTCCCGGATAAGAGCAGACCTAATCATTGGCAGATCTACTGGATCCCGGATGAACCGCTTGCACCAGAGGAAGCACTTTATTATGGATGGAGCATTGATGATACCCGGAAACTCTCCCAGATGCCGGGTGAAGTATATTCTTTGAGAATGCAGAATCAGTTCGGAAGTCCCGCAATTGAAACTTTCTTTCTGGTACTGCCTAAAGAGTTGCAAATATCGCAAAGCAATCCTGCTACAGGCAGCAAAGAGTTACTGAACTTCGACGTTTACTGGTGGACCAAGACTGTTCAACAAGGCGAAAACCATTTAGAACAAGTG
>DAOVIC010000011.1 GCA_030671565.1 Anaerohalosphaeraceae bacterium | reverse complement strand
TAAGGTTCGATCGCAAACACAAACCCGCCCGCATAGACCGAAGAAGGTGCGACATCGCCGCTAAGGCATTCTGCCCGCCACAACTCCGCCCCCGTCGCAGAATCATAAGAGATAACAAACGGATCCGCAGAAGTTATCAACTGGCTTACACCGTCGATCTCGGCAACGATCGGGCTTGCCCACGAACTTCCGACCGGCCTGTTCGTCTGCCACACAACCTGGCCGGAAAAACCGTCAAGAGCGATCACTTTCGATTTCCCGTCCTCAGCTACCCCCTGGTCATATTGAACAAGCACAAGGTTCCTGTACATCGTAAGCGAAGACGAATACCCGTACATGTTGTCCGGAACACCGAGGCTCTTGCTCCAGATACTTTTACCCGTAAAATCAAACGCCGCGATATCACCCGTGGCAAAAAGACCATACACACGCTTGCTGTCGACAACAAGCGTAGGCGCCGCATACCCCGTATCTTCCATAGGTTCGATGAAATCTTCATCTTCCGATGCCTGATAGGGCACCTTCCCCGTCCAAAGCAGCTCTCCGGACGAAACGCTGTAACAGTAGATCTCACGATTTTCTTCATCGGCGCCGGAAACAAAAACATACTCGCCCCAGACAACCGGCGAATTCATGCCGTCTAAAGGAATCGGACTTTTCCACAGAACAACTCCTTCGCCTTCTGCGCCAAAACTGACCGGAACATCAACATAAGGACTCACCCCGCTGCCGTCACCCCCTCGAAAAGATGTCCATTGCACACCAATATCTGCCCCTGATGTATCCTCCATCAAATACTCAACGCCAGGCTTGAACGCCAAAAGTACCGCCCCTGCCAGCAAAACAACAAAGACAACACTGACCGCCCAACGTGACAAAGCAGCCTGACGCACCTGCTTCGCAGCAGTCGTACTACCACCCTCCGGACAGGGCGGCTGCTTACTGACCGCACCGGCAAACTTCAAACTTCCAAACAGGATCGACAAACCGCACACCGCCAAAAACACTCCCTTACCGGAAAAAACAAGCCACCGCATACGGTCATGTCTTATTTTAACATCCAACTGACGAATCGCCTCCGTCAGCTGCTCATCATCGGGATATTCGCGAAGCTGAGTTTTCATACCTTCAAGCTGAGTTTCATCCGCCGGCGCAACGCTCATTCGCTTGCTGAAATTGATCCCAAGAAGAACGATCACAATAAACGAAAACACACCGGCAACTACCGCAACACGCAAGGCCGACCTATACCATAATTTCGATTCGGCAGTATTCATCATTGCGCCACCCCCTTACTGCCGACCTTACCCAGCCGAACATGCTCGCGCGGACAATACGAAAAACACCTTCCACATGCAATACACCCCGCACGTGATGCCTCGTATTCGCTGCGGGTCCATCTGATAGAAAGCAGAATCAATTTCATACCCACAACAAGCCCGACAAAACCGCCAAAGAAATAACTTCCAACCCTGAAACTTCCCTGGATGCTCGTCGCCTCCGCATAAAGTTCTTCCACCTCCCTACCCGTCGCCCTGAATGCAAGGCTCGCATCGGTAGTATCCTCAACCATACCCGCATCTTCCAGGTATATACGGTCCGCCAGACGCACCACAGGATGCATCCGCGAAGCCGTCTTACTCATCGCCGCACCTGCGAATACACCGACCGCGACAATCACCGGCAAAAGAACTATCAACACGCCCAGCTTTCTTCTGCTTTTGACATGATCCCCCGCAGGCCACGGAACCGTCGGACTTTCGATAGCACCGAACGGACAGGCATCCTCGCACAAATGACATTGAATACACTCGTCAGGAGTTATCGCAACCTTCCATTTCGACAACCGCGAAAGCTGCCGCAATATCACTCCGTAAGGACAAAGAAATCTGCAATAGGGCCGCCCTACAAAAATACCGATAATAAGAAAACAAACCCCGAGAATTATGATATTAAGATTCCCCGACAACCGAAAGAAGCCAACAAAAGGATCGTACCTGCAAATAAGAAACGCACTTCCGGTAGCCGCAAACAAAATCGCCGCACCCAGATACGCATACGCCAGTAAACGCAGACAACTCTCCACGGGCCCGGGCACCTTAACAGGCCTAAGCAGCACAATATCCTGAATGGCACCGAGAGGACACACGCCGCCGCAAAAACCCCTGCCGAAAAACAACGTAAACACCAAAGGCAAAACGAAAAACGCCAACGCCGACAAAGGTATCACATAGCTGCTGTCAAAAACCGCAAGCGTAATGTTACCGATCGCCCCGATAGGACAGATACAGCCCTTGCGATAAAAACCAAAATACAAAAGCGAAAAGATCATCAAAATAAACATCCCGCGCCGAGATCGCCTGCGTAATGAAAGATAAGAAGACAAACCCAACGCTGCCACAAGCACCGCAACATCCATATACTCGTAAAGATTCCCCCGCCCACCGACAACCTCAGTATCCGGCATCTGATAACTGCTCTCAAACTCAGGCGGAGGAAAATTAACCACCGCAGAAGCTATCCCGCAAAAGCACAGAACCGCCAAAAACAAAACCGTCGTAATACCAGGTCGTTTCTTCATGCCTGCTGAGTCCCCTTAAGCAAATATGGAGAATCGACCGGCACTCTCTTAAAGGCCTGCGAAGGACAAGCCGCCGCAATTGAACACTCGTTACAGTTAAGGCACAGATCGTGCTTTACCTGCAAAAACAGCGACCCGTTCCCAAACGCTGTACACCCCTCGACACATTTCGCACACCCGTTACACAGATGCTCGTCGATCGAGTACTCGTAATAAGGATGCTCGACAAACTTCCGTCCGATCGCCCCGTTAGGACAAAGCTGATTCTCCGCAGCCTCATCCAAAACCTTAGGCTCAGGCTCATAGTAACCTGTACAAAGCTTGCAATAACCGCACATCGCATACTCATGCACGCACTTGACCGCCGACTCCTCCAGCACACAATAAGTCGCACAATTACCGCACGAAATGCACTTATGCGGGTCGATCTGCCAGACCATGCCCCCTCGCCTCCCTTTCGCTGCCATAAGTCCCGCGGCAACACCCACCCCGCCGATGCACACACCCCATGCACCGTCCTTAAGAAACTTACGCCTGTTTATATCCTGCTTCTTTTCCATTATTTATTCGTATCTTCCTGTTTAGTCAGTGCAGCCGGCAATTTACAAACACTCAACACCTGACAATTATCGCAAGCCCCGCGATTAACGCACTTACCTTCGCCGATCAGACGACGCCTTTTATACTCTACAGCGATGGCACCGGCACCGATAACACCGCCAACTCCGCACCTTGCTGCAAAGCGGAAAAACTCCCTGCGATCACCAACCGTATTTATATCGTTATTTTTCAACGGACGCCTTCTTTGCAAAAATCCTCACAACACCCTTATTAACATCCAGCACAAAAACTCGCCCGTCAGGCGCGACCGCAACATCGAATCCGCCAATCTGGCAATCCTCAGAAAGATCGCACACCCGCACAGTCTCGCCGGCAGCAAGCTGCTCAACGCTCGCAACAACGCCGACAAACACGCCATAGGGATCGTAAACCTTAACACGAGGCAAACCCTTTTCACAAGTAACAAAACTACCGTCGCTTAGGATCGCAAAATTGATCGGGTTACAGCACCCGCAAAAGCCGTCTATCGCAGGAGACGCCTTACCCCACGAAAACTCCAGATCGCCGTCGAAAGTATAAGCCTCGATCTTATGCAAGCCAGGATTGACAACTCGCAAAAGCCCGTCATCCGCTATCGCAAGATCAAAATATGGACTCGGTATCACAAATCCCGGAATATTCCGCTTCTCGTCCTTAGCCCCGATCCGTCCCACAACATTGCCATCAAGATCATAATGAACAACGATCCTGTTACCCGCATCAGCGACAAAGACGGAGTTTTCCGAAACCGCAATACTCGTAAGAACCGCCCTTTCACCAAGACTTCCCCAGGTCGCAAGACGTTTGCCATTTACGTCATAAACTTCCACATGCCCCTTAAGCCCGACATAGATATTACCTTCACTGTCAACTGCAAGACACATCGGCATACCGGAAAGCTTGATCGCCGAAGAATTAGACCTGCTGATAACATCGTCACCGGCAACATAAATAACACCTGCATCGTCAACCGCAATCGCCCTGGCATGCTTTAAACCTGTAACATAAGATTCGCCCAACTCTTCATAAAGCACCAGCTTCGGGTCGATCTTTTCGTACTCGGAAATATCAAACTTATATTCATCCGAAAGACCGCTGCCCTTATCGCCCGTAGTGTCAAGCAAAACGACCGAACCGATACCGCCAATGATCGCAACCACCAAAACAAGCCCGATCAAAATATCAGTCCTGGTCATTCCAAAACACTTACACATCTTAATAATCCACCGCATCATCTTTCGATATTTTTTATTGGTTGTTGGCTATTCAAACAACCTCACCTTTTTGCAGCACCAACATCAAGACAAACCATCTTAGTTAAATCCCGCACGATCAGCCGCCCCGAAGCTATCGCCATCGGCGCCCACGACTCTATCCCGTCAAGAACCTGCGCCTCGCTAAGCACCTTAAATCCTTTCGAAGATGCCTCCGCAAGCGTCAGCTTCCCCTCGCCGTTCATCGCATAAATAAAACCGTTGGCAACCATAAAAGGCCCCAGCTTCTTAAAATCATAACTGCTGCTGCTCGTCCACACGACACTTCCCTCAAGGTCGAGACAAACCAGCTGCCAGTCGGGACGAACTCCATAAATATGTCCGTCATAAAACACCGGCGTATGCTGTTCCGAACCAAAAACCTTCGGCTTCAAGGTAAACATCGTTTCAGGAACGATCTTTCCGTCCGCCTCCGTCAAACGAAGCATCAAACTCCCCTTGCCGTACCCGGCACAAAAGAATATCATCCCGTCACCGACAACAACCGGCGAAGGAACATTCGTCCGCATCTTCCAGTCAAAGGTCTCCCACAATATGCTCCCGTCCTCGGCAGAAACTCCCGCAACTCCACCGCTGCCGCAATAAACATACATCCGCTTGCCCGCAAACTCCATCGGCAAAATAGAAGAATGAGTCATCGTCCAGCCATGCCGATTCTCCGCCTCCCATACGACCTCACCGCTCTGACAATCAACCGCCATCATCAGCACATCGCCGGCAGGGGCAATTATCGCCCTGCCGTCCTCGATCAAAGGACACTGCCCCGCATACCACAAAGGCACCTCGGTATTGTACTCACGAGGAAGATTAAGCATCCAGCGAAACGAACCCGTTTCAGAATCCAGACAAGTCACATGACACTTCGGCCCCATGCTGACAATATATTTATCCGTCACCGCCGGAACCGTCCTGCTCATGCCATGGTTATACTTGATCTTAACCGGGTATGAATACCGCCAAATATCCCGCCCATCCTCAAGCGACAAACAACGAATAACATCACATTGCTTTTCCTTGTCGTAGTCAACCAGGTAAACCTTCCCGTTAAGGATCGCAGGCCCGGCATAACCTTCCCCGACATCGACGGACCAAACCACACCCGGCCCCTCATCAGGCCACGAACCGGCAAGCTTAACTTCTTTCTCCAAACTGATCGCATCATAATTCGCCCCCCGAAACCACGGCCACGCCCCCGCAATATCACCTCTAACCCCGTCAAATACCGCCAACTCACCTTCGATCTTAACGGGCCCGACCTCCTCCTTCGGCTCCTCGGATTCGCCCGGAAGCCGCAAAGAAACCTCAGCATCAGGCGCAGTATTGACAAGGTCATAAACCAAAAACCCGCCAAGTACCGCCAGAAAAACAGGAATCGCTATCGAAAAAAAAACGCTACGCATATACTGTCCACAAGATCATGCCAAATTTATTCGTCTCTCAAAGCATCCAAAAGCGCCCCCCTAAGCGCAACCGATGCCGAAAGCCATATCCACACTAAACCACTAAACGCTATAGAGGCGATGATTATTGCAAGAAAAATGTACCCAATATCGGCCCCAGGTGTCCTTAAAGCCGGAATTATCGAGATTAACGCAGCCGCAACTCCGCAAACAAGCCCAAGCCCAAGCAGCCCTGCGTGTTCATATATTATCATCTTTTTCAGCACATCGCGTCTAAACCCTACGGCACGAAGCATAGCAAATTCGCCCCGCCTCTGCAATACATTTATCAACACCACAAGCCCCAGACCGATACTCCCCAATATAAGCGCCAGCCCTCCCAGCAACTGAAAAATCGACAAATAAGTATTCTCCACCGCACTAAAACGGGCAAGTCTCTCCCCCGCAGACACAACCTCCATACCCGAATCGGCAAAAGTCTCCGATAATCGCTCTATGACCGCCTCGACTTTGACCTCCGCAGCATCCGCAAGGAACATCCGGTAACCATCCTCCGATGGAAAACGGGAAACAAATTGCTTTTCCGAAACGATCAAATTCCCCTGCAATATGGAATTCTGCATAACCCCCGCCAAACGGACCGTAAACCGCCTGCCCTCATCGTCAACATATTCGACATCATCCCCCAGTTTCTTCCCCAATGCCCAAATGACCGTAGCATTGTCAGCGATCGCAGGAACAACATCCCCCCCGAGATCGGCATCGAGCACCTCCCAACCGTCGGCGGACATACCTTCGGCCAGCCTTATCTCGCCAAATGCCCCGCGCCTTGCAAATTCTTTCGCCTCAACTCCCAAAACCCGCGGCCGCTGCGCACGATTAAGATTAAGACAGCTCGCATCGTCCCCGTCCCGAACGCGCATCTGAACCACCTGCACATCCCCATCCGACAACCCGATCTTCTGACGCACTTCGGAACTGTTAAGGTCATCCAATACAGGTATCGACGACTCACCAAACAGTGCAAATCCGCCCGTCCCGGAATTCCGCTCATCAGCATGCGCCAACGGATCGTGCTTAAACGCACCGATGGAAACAACAAGAAAACTGCCCGCCGCGATCAATGCCGCAACCGCAAGACTCCTGCCGCACCGCCGCGTACAATTTCGCCAACTCAATCCACGCACAGAACACACCGAACCGATAAGATTGGCCCCAACTCCGCCAAGGAAAGAATACACCATACACAATCCCGCAATAAGCAGCAAACTCCCTGCCCCGAAGAACGCACCTGCAACCGCCCCGCTTTCATCGCTTCTGGACGTGCTGACAATCGCAATTGCTCCGATGATCGACACTGCCGACAAAAGCAAACTTATCTTACCCTTCGCTCCCTTCCTGAAGTATTCTTCACCGCTCCCCCGCAGCAACTGCTGCGCCGACCGCCTCATCTGTTTTTTCAATGTAAGCCAGATCGCAAAAAGCGAAATCGATATCCCTGCAAAAATGCCAATAAACACCGTCGAAAAACTTGCATGAAAATGGATGGCACTTCCCGCAACAGCACCTTTCCACACAGTAGCAAGCCCAAAGATCATCCCCTTGGTATAAGCGACTCCGACGCAAGCCCCCAAAAATGACCCGACTATCGACAGCACCAATCCCTCAAGCAGAAAAACACGCCTGACGAGCTTTTTCTCAAAACCTACCGCAAGCAGCATCCCCGCCTCACCCTGCCGCCTCTCCACACAAAACGCAAAAACAAGGCTCGTCAATATACCTGCCGCCGCGATCAAAAACATACTCAACCCCAAAAACAACTGACCGAAATCAGTCGTCCCGCCCCCGGCCTTATCCCCCAGCTTGCGAACATCCTGCAAATAAAGACCCGCACGCGACGCATCGATATTCGCCAAAAATCCGCTCTCTATATCCTCCCGGCCAACCGTCGCCGCAGGATACCGAACCCCGGTCGCATCCCCAAACCGATTCGACCACATCCTCCGACCAGCAGCCAATGTCACAAACGCCTTAGGCGTCCCCCGATAATCGTCCCAGTACTCCTCGTCCTTATCGCGTATCTTATCCAGATCGATCGGGATACCAGGATCCCAGTCGCTGCAATTCTCCTCATCCGAAAGACCCGGAAAGTCCGGCATAAAACTCTTATCCCCCGCCATACTTTCCATACTCACAATTTCGCGAACCAAAAACCCGCTGCTCTCTTCAACAAGCTCCCGCCTGTCTCCCATCACAAAATATCTGAGCGTAACACTGTCCCCAACCTCAACGCCGATGTCCTCCGCCAGCCACTCATTGATAACGATCTCATCGTCCCCCATCCCGGCATCTATCGCGGTAACCATAGAATAAGGCGCAGCCCTCTCACCGGACTGAAGTTCATTTACAAGATAAGTAAGGTAGGCACCCCCCTCATCCGAAACCGCCTCCAACGCTTCCGTAATAAAATCATCAAGAAATACCCGCCTGCTGCGAACCTCAAACTCACCGCTTCCGGCAAGCTGACGAACCTCCAGCCCAAAATCTGCAGGCTCTAAATACTTCTGCAAATTATCATCTGTCAACTCACCTGCCGCCAGCAGCGTATTAACAAACCCAACGCGCTCGATCTTCTCCGCAAGCCACCCAAGCGGCACAAATACGTTCAAAGGCGAAACCTGGTTAGCCTGCAGACTGAAACGACCAAAATCGCTCTCCCCTAATACCCTCGTCACCTTACCGCGATAAACCGCCGTCATATCGCTGTCAGGCATCAAAGGAACATCGCGGGACATACGCCCCGGCCGACCGATCCGAACTACGACCTCATCGCCAACCCCAACACCAAGCCTCTCGGCAAGCTCCCCATTAAGCAAAAGCCCGCCATCGTCGCCTCCCGCAAAAGGATCGGCCGCACCGCCCATCGAAAAAAATCGCCCGTCAACTCCAAGCACCTCAACACGGTTAGCACGTCGGCTGCCGTCACTGTTAGCAATAAGCCCCCGAAGCTGTATAACAGGCGCAGACACCGAACCGATATCACCGGAAAGCCCCTCACGGAAAAACCTGTTCTGGCTCGTCATAACGAACCGAGTCTCACCCAAACGCAGATCGACAAGCCTGCCCAGACTGTAACGAACACAATCGCCCACAAGAAGAGCACCGACAAGGATCGCACTGCTAACCGCCGCCGCCGCTAAAACCCCGGCGTTCCTGCGCCAGTAAAACACAAGACTTCTTTTGACAAGCCCGAAAATACCCATCAAACGCCTTCCTTCTCTCTAAGCGACCCATCGCTCAACCTAAGCACTTTCCCCATCCGCCCAGCCAGCACCATCGAATGCGTAACTACAACAAGCGTAACCTTCTCGCTTTGATTAAGCTCAACCAGAAGATCGGCGATATTCTCCGTCGCCGACTTATCAAGGGAACCCGTAGGTTCGTCGGCAAGCAAAAGACCCGGCCTGTTGATCAAAGCACGAACGACCGCCACACGCTGCATCTGCCCTCCGGAAAGCTCGCCGGGCCGATGCGATATCCACTCACCAAGCCCGACACGATCAAGCAGATAACGACCGTACTCTTCGGTTTCCTTCGCACCCCTGGAAGACTTACACGCGATAGACGGGATCAAAACGTTCTCCAAAACCGTGCATTGCCCAAGCAAATGATGAAGCTGAAACACAAAACCTATACGACGGCTTCGCAACCCCGCAAGCGACGAATCGCTCAGTCCGCCAATATCCTCACCGCCAACCAAAACATCCCCCGAACTGGGCCTGTCCAGCGCCCCGGCAATATTTAGCAGCGTACTCTTACCGCTCCCAGAAGGCCCGACGATCGCGACCGACGCGCCGCTTTCAACCTTAAGATCGACATCTTCAAGAACAGAAAACCTCGGCCCGCCCGCAGGCGATTCATAACTCTTACAAACCTTAACCAGTTCAAGCATTTTTAAATATCCCTATATACGCAATAATGACCTAAAAATATCTCACCGCTGCCCTGCATAAGCTGTGCTGTCCTCATTCCACCGCACTCCTGAACGCATAAACATAACCGTCATCGCTTCCAATGACAACCACACCATCGACAACCGCAGGCGAAGAGACAATAGATTCGCCTATATCAAAAGACCACAACTTCTCTCCATCCACAAGCCGAAGCAAATAAAGCCTCCCGTCCCCGGAACCGACAACAACCTTATCGCCGCATATAACCGGCGAACTGTCAACCTCGCCAAGCGTCCTAAACTTCCAGACAACCGTACCGTCGACGCGGCTGAGACAATGAACAAAATCGTCACGTCCCCCGAAAACCACATAATTTTCATCGATCGCAGCAGAAGAAAAGAACGCATCGTCCGACTCCGTATACTCCCAGACGACCTCGCCGAGATCGACGTCTATCTTCATAAACACGTTTTCATAATTACCTACAAAAACCTCACCATCCTCGAAAGCTGCAGAACCGGCGATATAAGCCCCTGCATCTATTCTCGTAACCACACTGCCGTCATCCGTGTTAACCACATGAATGAACGCATCGCATCCTCCCGCAACCAGCACCCCCCCGTCAACCGCCGGCGTACCGTTAACATAACTGTCCGTCTCATATTCCCATACCTTTTCACCGCTTTCGGCGTCAATGCAATATATCAAATTATCGTAACTGCCCACAAAAAGACGCACACCCAAACCGTCCGCCCCATAGGCCCGGTTCACAGAACCCATGATCTTGCCGCCGGTCTCGAACTTCCACACCAGGGCCCCGTCACCGGCATCCAATGCATAAACAAACCCGTCCTCCGAAGCGGCATACACCCTGCCATCTGCAACGCACGCGGACCCCTCTACCGCGCCACCCGTCTCATACGACCATTTTTCCTTCCCATCCAAAACGTCGATTGCGTATAAGCTGTGGTCTGCAGAACCAACAAAAACCGTACCGTCATAAACTACCGCCGAAGACGTCACATCACCGCCGGTCTCGAATTTCCACAAAAGCTCAAGCCGCTCGCCAGGCGAACCATCCGCAAAACCGGTAAGCTGCTGATCCCCTCTGTAAACGGCCCAATCTGACTCAACCGATAATGTCTCTTGAGGCACCTTATCACCCGACCCGTGATCCGATGTTAAATACAGAAAAAAATAAACCCCCGCTATCGATATGACCGCCACAACCGCCAGACATAACTTCCCAACCTTGCTGATATGCATCTGAGCCCTTTGAATAACTTACAATTCAACCGTCACGTATGGCCTAATCCACCGGCAAACGCTTTTTTTGCCGCAGGCGAACAGTTTTTCAGAGCCCCCATCTAAACATCTCTCGCCAAAAGTTACACCTTCGAGCTTTATTACCGATAAAAATGCCTCGGCCGAAAGGCCAAATCCTCAATTTTGCATTTTCAAACTGACCTATTGGTCAGTTTTTTATAACAGGAACTGAAACACCTTGAAGGGACAACAAAGTGCCAAGGTTATTTACAGCATCCATAAACATATTATAATCTGCAGGCTTGACAACATAAAAACTACAGCCCATATCGTAACATTTCGCAATCTCACCGGCATCATCGGTCGTTGTCAGCATGACCACCGGGATCTTTTTCAGTTCATCGTCTTCCTTCATACGCTTAAGAACATCCCTGCCGTCAACCTTAGGCATACGAATATCAAGAAGCAGTATATACCGGCAATTCTCTTCTCGAACGGGCCCTTGCCCCTCCCTAAAAAGAAAGTCCAGTACCTCCTGCCCATCTTTGAACTGAATGATATCGTTTGCAACACAGCTTCGCCAAAGATTCTTCTTCAGCAGTGCAAAGTGACCCGCATCGTCTTCAGCTATCAGAATTACCGTATCTTCTAACATTTTTTACTCCCCCGTAATAATCACGCGATTTCAGGAACCTGAACAATAGCAAGAAATCTCGCCAGTTTACGGATCGTATCGACAAAATCATCGTATTCGATAGGTTTTACAATATACAAGCTGCTGCCAAGTTCATGGCACTTATCTATTTCATCTAAATCGTCAGCTGTGGTAAGCATCACAACAGGGATCTTCCGTAAGTTTTCATCGTCATGCATTTGCCTGAGTACCTCGATACCATCGACCTTAGGCATTCGAATATCCAGCAGCATAAGATATGCCGTATCTCCCGCACGGTGATCCCCGTCACCTAAACAGAAAAGATAATCCAGCACTTCCTGCCCGTCGGCAAACCTCACTACTTTATTAGGAACACCTTCACGCTGCAGGTTTCGCTTGATCAGCCAAAAATGACCATCGTCATCCTCAACGGTAAGTATTACAACCTCTTTTCGCATTACAACCTCATCGGCAGAAAATCCTTATCCACTTAAGTATGATACGACAATGTTTATAACAAAACCGCAAGATTTGTCAAGAAACAAGATTTTTACCAAAAAAAACTCTATCAATCCGTCATCTAAAGCCGCCAAAAAATGGAACATATAGTGCTCTCAATTGATATTGGCCGTTCATTCGCGGATATTTACCACTCTAAAGGTGTATTATATTTAAACTTCATCAGGTAAGGCTGGACTAGAAAGCTTGAATTCGTAGGAATTATCTGGTATTTTGGTGAAAACGCGATTCGGTCGCGTAATCAGGCGGGTTAAAACAACAAACCCTCGATGAAGAAATTGCTCGGAACCGAGTTTGTGATTCTACTCATTTTTTTGACAAAAGGCGATTATGACAAAGAAATCCACTACCAAAAGAAAAAAATACTCCGGTTCGTTGGCAAGCAGAGCCATACATGCCGGCGAGGAACGAAGAAAATACGCCGATTCTCTGACAACACCCATCATTCAGACGTCGACCTTTACATTTAAAGACAGCAAGGACATAGAGAACTTCACAAAGAAAAACCTCAACCATTACGAGTACGGAAGATATGGAAACCCGACTGTTGATGTCGCCGAAAACAGACTCGCCAACCTGGAAAACGCCGAAGAATGTGTTGTCTTCACTTCAGGAATGAGTGCCATAACTACGACTATTTTGTCGCTGGTAAAATCTGGGGATCATATCGTCATCACTGACGACAGCTACAAAAAAACGCTCGAGTTCTGCAGATCATACCTCAAACAGTTCGGCGTTGAATGCACCATCGTGCCTTTCGGAGACTACGAGCTGCTCGAAAGATCAATAAAAAAGAACACACGTTTTATCTTTTCAGAATCCCCGACTAATCCATACCTCAATATATTCGACCTTGAGAAAATTAAAAAAATCGCCGACAAACACAACGTCCTGACACTCATCGACAGCACTTTCAGCACCCCCCTAAACCAGAGACCGATAGAGTTTGGGATGGACCTTGTTCTGCAAAGCGCGACAAAATACCTTGCCGGACACAACGACATCCTGGCAGGTGCTGTCCTCGGAAGAAGCGAACTTATAGAGAACATACGAAACCTGCACAAGTCGATGGGAGGAGTCGTCGACCCGCATTGCTGTTATATGCTGCTCAGGGGATTAAAGACTTTTCCATTAAGGGTAAAAAAACAAAACCAGACCGCGCTTAATGTCGCAGAATTCCTGGAAGCACACCCCCTCGTAAAAAGGGTCTACTATCCGTTCCTGAAAAGCCATCCTCACTATGAAGTCGCAAAAGCACAGATGCAGGGCGGAGGCGGAGTAGTAACTTTTGACATCAAGGGAAACCTCCAGAGCGCGAAAAACTTCCTGGACGCACTGAAGTTATGCTACATCGGGCCCAGCTTAGGAGGCGTAGAAACGCTGATAACCCACCCTGCACTCGTTAGCTACTACGACTACACAAAAAAGGAACGCTACCAACTAGGCATTACAGACACCCTTTTCAGACTGGCAGTGGGCATAGAAGACACCGAAGACATAACAAAGGACCTGGAAAGAGGCCTGAAGGCAATACAGAAAAAAACAAAAAACAAATCCTAGAAGGCAAGGCTACGGAGTTAACCTTAGAGGGTCAAGAAACCTCGAGCAAAGCAGCCCGCTGCCCCAACCCCGCAACTAAACACCTGATCATCCGCGCGAAAACCGCTTCGACAACGCTACCACAAACAAAGCCATCAAAAACGCTCCGCTTATCGCCTCGAAAATAAACACCATCCGCGTCAAACCATTCTCCCGAGCAGGATAAATATCCCCCGGACCAAGAGTCGTAAAAGTCGTCGCACTTAAATACAACCCATCCAAAAACGACATCTCGACACCCGCCGGAGCACTACGCTGCACCACACCGGCATAATCATCAGATGAATAAAACAACCCGCAAACAAGGATAATAAAAGCACTGGCCACAAGTATCCGTACAGGCCTTTCGCCAAAACCGAACAACAACCGCCCGAAAACAAACTCAGGCAAAAGACGCACACCTTTCAAAAGCCGAAAAGCTTTACCGAAAAATGAAAGGCTCAGATAGTCACTGCCCCGCAACTGACGCCAGAAATGCGTACAACGTTCGTTATAAAAAGCTTCACCGGCATGATGATAATAGCCCGCTTCCTGACACGCCTGTTTGATAAAACGCCAGAAGCTCTCGCCATCGCCGAAACTACTGCGGCAAAAATGCACAGAATCATAGATCGGCACTGATTTGCTCTGAGAATAAACCCCAGAAAAATCTGCCGCATCTTCAAAAACGACCCCCGTAAAATTACCGCCCTTACCAAAACAGCTATTAGTAAAACGGACTTCCTTCCTGAAAACAGCTTTGCCAAGCAACATGTATCCGTTGAAATAAACTGTCCTGAACATCGAACGCGAATGAAAAAAAACTTCTTGAAAAGCCGCAATACGCTCAAACGTACAACCGTCAAAACCCGCTAAACCACGAAATATCGCTCCGCTAAAACGGGTCTGACCGCAAAAAACAGAAGAATTGAAAACTACATCCCGCTTAAAAACAACTCCAAGCTCACCGGACTTTTCCCACAGAGAAGAAAAACAGACATTGTCCTCAAAAGTGCATCCGTTAAAGGACACAAGCTGTCCGAGCGTAACTACCGTCTTGGAATCTTCAACCCTGGTAACCAATTTCGTAACATCGAAATTCTCGTCCTTGACAAAAAGCCGGTTAATATCCAGCGACCCAGAAATCGTACAACCAGACAGTTTGATTTCCATTCCGCTGGCTATAGACTGAAGCACTTCGCTCGCAGAAACACGTTGATTTTCCTTCTTGTAAAGTTCAGCTTCACTCATATCGAACTAAGACCCATTTCTTAATATGATGTCAATTTAAAACTAATCGGACTCTCTTTGAAGCAGTTCGATTATCTCATCCTTGGTAGGCATCGTATCCTGACTGCTCACTTTACATGACGCCACTGCCGCAGCTGCCGCGGCAAATTTTACCGCGTCCCTGACATCGTCACCTGCACCAAGCGACGCAGTAAATGCTCCGGCAAAAGCATCGTCAGAACAACTTTCGTTAAATACATGCTCACTTTCAAAGCTGGGAAAACTGGTAACGCCATCGCGGTCAAATAAGAAATAACCATGTGTACCGGTTTTCAAAACAACGCATTCGATACCTCGCGCCACCAGTTCGGAACCTACGAACTTAAGCTTGTGTGTAAACCCTGCAACTGACTCTGCAGCAATTACAGAAGAACGAAGATTAGGTATTAGTATATCGACAAGGTAATACTCGTCCGGACATTCGAAACTTTCAACTTCACTGACTGCTTGAATATCCATCGGTGCTTCCAAAGCGACCTTCGTCTTGTGAAGACTGGCTGTCTTGACCGCCATTTTAATCGTTTCAGATGGAAGGTCTCCGCGAATAAGACAGATATCGGCGATGGAGATAAGTTGCTCAACTGAGGCAAAACCTATGTCATCGCTACCTAAAGCACGGTTGGCCCCATGAGATAAACAAATTGTATTCTCACCCATCGAATTTACCATCGTAAAGCTGACACCAGTACTGATAGCCTGGGCAGTATAAACAAAATCCGTCTTGACTCCATGATGGTCAAGGCTTTTTCGGATCAATCCCCCCAGTACATCATCGCCGACCTTGGTGATAAGATCAACCTCGCAACCGCATAAAGCTGCCTCGATAGCAGAATTCGGACCTGAACCATTCGGTGAAAAGGAAAAAGCGGAACCCTCGACAATATCGCCAGAAGCCGGAACCTCATGACACTTCAATACCATGTCCACATATGATGGGCCAACTACAACTACTTTCGGAATCCGTCCGACCATGACGCGTCTCCTTACAATCACTCACTTCGTGTGAACAGCACATATACGTCTCTTACAAGGCCGCTGCAGATCAATCGACCACCGTACGTGGATCCTGACCTTCCTCGATAGCACTTATCTTCTCTACACGCCTCTGGTGCCGCCCGCCCGCAAACTCCGTCTTCAACCAAGTCTCGACGATCTTTCTAAGTGCTGAAGAACCAAGAAGATCACCCGAAAGACACAGTACATTAGCATCGTTATGCTGCCGTGAAACCTGCGCGTTAAGCTCATCGAAGCAAAGAGCCGCGCGAACACCCTTAACCTTGTTAGCTGCGATACTCATACCTATACCAGTCCCGCAGGCAAGAATAGCACGGTCAGCTTCCTTTTCAGAAACTGCCTTTGCTGCCTGAAAAGCAACATCAGGATAGTCAATAGGACCTTCGATATCGCTGCCAAAATCCAAACACTCATGGTTAAGTTGTGCTATTATAGCCTTAACCTGCTCTATCGCTTTTCCACCACGATGGTCATTTGCAACTGCAATCTTCATGTCAATATCTCGCACAATCTTTCCTTCACAGCTTTCTCAATATGTTCAGCGCACGCATTGTATATACGCATCCCCTGTCCGATGGGGTCAGGAACATCTCCGTCATCGTCAAGCAATAAACATTTGTCTTCCGCCCCAGGACACATGGCGATAACAATATCGCGATGCCGGCCATTCATGACAAACACAAAATCACTTTTCTCAAGCAAAACCGTATCGGCTTGCCTGCTCAGGTGACAACTAACATCGATCCCTTTACTCTCAAAAATCTCAATAACTTCTTTGCTGGCTGGCAGTTGAGCCATTGCCATAACGCCAGCAGACTGTACTTTATAACCCAATAACTCCACCCCGTCAATATCACAACCAAGTTTTTCCGACAGGTATTTTCGGCAAAACCACTCCGCCATGGGGCTTCTACAGGTATTTCCGGTACAAATAAACGTTATATTTATGGTAGACATATCGATTATAAGTGCTTTATTGATAGCACCTTCACGCAAAATATCCAATTGGCCGTCAACGATTTTAACTACCGTACTGCTCGCATTGTACCGGCAGGAAAATTTATCTTTTCCATCATTTTTTTCAGCTTTTCCCACAAGTATTGCTTCGATTTTACCTGAAAAAGTCGACTCAACTTCACTGTAACTGGTCGCAGGCGCCTCACCGGCAAGATTCGCGCTGGGAGCAACGATCGCCGATTTCGCCGCCGAAAGCAACGCCCGGGCGATCGGCTCATCAGGACACCGAACCCCGATAGAACCGTCACGATAAAGAGTCTCAAAACAATCGTCCCCCAATTTCTCCCTCTGCAGCTTCAAACCCTCCTCATCCAGCTGAAAAACAAGCGTCAAAGGCCCCGGCCAAACCTTAGACATCAGCTTCTGTGCCCTAAGTGGCACAACCGGCACATAATCTCCCAACTGACTCTTATCGCCGATATGCAAAGTGTACCGCTTATCCCCAGGCCGGTTCTTAACCGCATCAAGCCGCTCGATAGCCTCACTGTCGGCCTTACAACCTATCCCGTAAACCGT
>DAOVIC010000142.1 GCA_030671565.1 Anaerohalosphaeraceae bacterium | reverse complement strand
TGTTGTTGCTTCGCCTGTTGGGACCAACCAGACGCATATAGTTGAGGGTCAGACGGGTTTTCTTGTGGATAATAAACAGCAGTGGGTCGAAAGAATATCTCAATTGATCGAGGATGAGCACCTGCGTCGAAGGATGGCAGATGCAGGTATTAAGCATGCAGTTCAATTCGACATCAGTGTGATGGCGCAACGATTTGTCGAATTGATAAAAGAGTGCCTTGGCATGCATCTTCTGGTTATTTCAAATAATCCGAATCGTGCGAGTTTTCGCCAGCGTATCGGGATCTATATTGACCAGCTTCGTGAGAAGGGAGTTTCTGTCGATGTCGCGAAACTGCCTTCAAATCAGTTTTTGCGTTTTCATCTTTTTAAGAGCTGCGCCGACTATGATGCGGTGTTTGTCCATAAGAAACGATTAAATCCTCTTGATGCGAAGGTTTTTGGTCATTATGCCAGGAAAGTGATCTATGATTTTGACGATGCGATCATGTATGACGATAAGCATCCTAAGCGTGTTGGCGGTAAGCGTACGCGAGATTTTGCCAGGACAGTGAAACTTGCCGATGTTGTGATCGCCGGTAATGATTATCTTGCCGAACATGCCGCCAGCTACACGGATAATATCAAGGTATTACCTACGGGGTTGAATATAGCCGATTATGAAGTTGCCGCAGGGCAGGCAGATGACGGCAAGGTGCGACTTGTCTGGATCGGCAGCAGGAGCACTTTGATGTATCTGAAGGGTGTCCGGGAGGCATTGGAGGAAATCGGAAGGCGATTTGATAATGTCGTTCTGCGTATAATATGCGATGATTTTTTCGATCTTGAGAATATGGAAGTGGAAAAGCTCGACTGGTCGCTTCAGCGGCAGGGACAATATCTGTGCGAAAGCGACATCGGCCTTGCACCTTTGCCGGACAATGAGTTTACCCGGGGCAAGTGTGGTTTTAAGATATTGCAGTATGCAGCGGCGGGTTTGCCTGTTGTGGCCAGCGGCGTTGGAGTGAATCGCGAATTTGCGAAAGATGGCGTCAGGGGTTTATTGGCGGATAGTTCTTCGCAGTGGGCTGAGAAACTGGCAGAACTTATTGAGAATAGAAATCTGCGACATCAGATGGGCGATGCCAGTCGAGAATGGGTTAAGAAATTCGATCTAAGTGTTTTGGGTGGGCATCTTGGCGATTTGATCGAGGGGTAGGTTTTCCTGCGGAGAAATGAAAATCAGTTGGTTGAGAATAAATTAATACGGATAAAATATGTCGAACAGGTTAAGTGTTTTTATTAAGAAAAAGTTTTTTGCTAAGGGACGAAATCTTGTATCCGTAGAAGAGCCTTTTTCTTTGATGCCTAAGTTGCTCAAGAATTGCAGGGTCAATGGAGTCATTGATGCAGGTGCCAGTAATGGGAGAATATCGCGTCGATTTCTGCGGTGGTTTCCCGATGCGAAAGCGTATGCGTTTGAGCCTAACCCAGCGTATTTGGATGATCTGAAGGAGTATGCAAAGTCTGAGCCGAGGTTTTGCCCGCAATTTCTGGCATTGTCAGATAGCAAAGGTTCGTTTGAGTTGAATATTACTTCTTCACGGGGGAATGTTTCTCTCTTGAAGCCATCGAAGCATTTGCATGATGTTGACCCTGAAGGTTCGGTGGTTGAGAAGGTCGAAAAAGTTGAAGTTGTTACGATCGATGATTGGGTGGAGGACAACGGGAATCCGTCGATCGAGATATTGAAATTTGACATTCAGGGCAACGAACTTAAGGCATTGAAGGGGGCGTCTCAGACGCTGAGTGAGACAGTGGCGATGGTCTATACAGAAGTATGTTTTAACCCGATGTATGAAGAAGGGGCAATTTTTGGCCAGATAGACCTGCTTCTGCGAGAATATGGTTTTGAATTGTACGATTTTTATGGCCCTAAGTATGGTCCAGGCGGGGTTTTACTTTGGGCAAATGCGATATTTATTAACAGCGGGCGAATAGAAGACTGAAAGCCTCCGGATCGTTGAGGTTTTTTCAAGCTTGATTATGGGTGATAGTTGTGTTAAGTTTGCCGGCTTAACTTACGGGAATCTCTAATACTTCGTATTGGCGGATAAGGCTGTTTTCCGCTAACCAGCATTTTTTAGAGCTTCCTCATATATGTTACAGGGACTTTTTGCATGAAAAAAGATCGTATGGTATTCTGGCGTGTGTTTGACTATGTCTGGCCGCAGTGGCCGCGGCTTGTGCTTGTTGTATCGAGCGCATTGCTTGCAGCGATACTTTTTTCGCTTAGCTTTATGACGATCATTCCTTTGCTTAAGGTGATGATGGGAGAAGAGGGTCTTCACGGATGGATCGATCGCAAAACGTGCGATGTTCATTACGGTATGGATTTTTATGTTCCCGATATCAGCGACCTGACTTCCGAAGAGGGTAGCAGCCTTGCTTATTATCTTCGTGTGACAGATGTAGACCCAAATGGTGTGGCCGAGTATTCAGGTATATCGAAAGACGACCAGATAATCTATTCGAGCCGCGAAAAGATTGCAGTTGATGATATGGTCATGCAGGCGTCGTCTTCTATTCTGGAGGTGTTGGCGACGTCGACGGAGCAAGAAATTTTTTATGTTGTGATCCGTCGTTTTGATTCTGAAGGTAAGTTGTCTGAGCCTCAGGTCAGGGAGCTTTTTCCCGGTACAGGTGAGGCGAATTTTGGTGATGGTCTTAAACTAAGCATCATCGGTGTTGGCAAGAAGTTGGTTAGTTTTCTTCCACGTAATCAGGAAAAGGAAAACAAGCGTCATGCGGTTGTGCTTGTAATTATTTTGATGGGAATAGTTACAATTTTCAGGTGTATCGCGCGCTTTATTCAAACATACTACGCCGAGAAGGTGGTTCAGGTGGCGATCGCAGGTGTTAGAGAGAACATGTTCGCCCATGTTATGACGATGCCGGTCGGGTTTTTCTCAGTGAAAGGCGGCAGCGATACGATAAGTCGGATCGTAGGCGATACCGCCGGTACCGGCAAGGGGATCAAGGTCTTGCTTGGCAAGGCTCTTCGCGAGCCTCTTAAGGCGTTGCTTACACTTGCTTGTGCGATGGCCATAAGCTGGAAACTGTCGCTGATCTTTCTCGGTGCCGCTCCTATGATCGTTGGTTTTATCGCTATTTTTGGCAACAAGATCAAAAAAGCTACGAAAAAGTCTCTTGTCAGCAGTGCTCGTATGCTTGGTAGAGTGCAGGGTGCAATAAACGCAGTTAGTGTAGTGAAGGTTTATAACCGGCAGGATCATGAGGTGGGGAATTATATTACGCTTAACCGCAGGTATATTCGTCAGATTCTTCGTGTTGCCAAGGCGCAGTCAGCGACTGGGCCTACGATGGAGGTGCTTGGTATGTTGGCCATGAGCGGGGCTCTGGTGTTGGGAGCACACTGGGTATTTAGCGGTGCCGATGGGATGATGCCAAGTTCTTTTTTCACATTGCTTGTGCTCCTGGGTACATCGGCGGAGTCTATTCGCAAGGCCAGCGATGTCTGGAACAAGGTTCAGTCAGCCAATGCTGCGGCTGAGCGGGTGTTCGAGGTGATCGATTCTCCCCCTGAGGTTGAACGGGCGGATGCATTTGAACTGAAGGAACTTGAACATCAGATCGGGTTTAATGATGTTACGTTCACCTATCCCGGCAGTGAGATCGTGACGCTTAAGAAAGTTAACCTTACGGTTAATGCCGGTGAAACAGTTGCTGTAGTTGGCCCGAATGGTTCCGGGAAAACTACGCTTGTGAACTTGCTTGCGAGATTTTATGACCTTGACAGCGGCACTATTGTGGTCGATGGTCAGGATATTCGAGACTGTAGCCTTAAAAGCCTTCGCAGCCAGATCGGTATGGTAACGCAGAAAGTCGTTACCTTTAACGATACTATTGCGGCGAATATCAGTTATGGCCGACCTGATGCTACGATGGATGAGATCATCAATGCCGCCAAACGCTCTTTCTGCCATGAATTTATCGCTCCTTTGCCGGATGGTTATAATACTTTGATAGGGGAGAACAGTGCCGGGTTTAGCGGCGGTCAGCTCCAGCGGATCGTTATTGCCCGGGCGATATTGAAAGATCCTGCGATATTGATATTCGACGAGGCGATGAGCCAGGTCGATGCTCACAGCGAGTCGCTTATCCATGATGCATTGTCGGAGCTGGTGCGTGACCGGACCTGTTTCGTAATCGCTCACCGGTTCAGCACGGTTATAAGTGCCGATCGTATCGTCGTCATGGAAGATGGCGAGATCGTGGCCTCCGGCAAGCATAATGAGTTGTTGGCAGAATGTGAACTTTATCAGCGACTTTATGAAACGCAATTGTCAAATTAGTTCTTAGTTT
>DAOVIC010000007.1 GCA_030671565.1 Anaerohalosphaeraceae bacterium | reverse complement strand
TTTTTGCCTTTGATAAGGGGCAAAGGCTTAGCGAACATCGGGCACCTTTCGATGCTGTTGTAGAGGTTATAGACGGGACAGGACGGGTAACTATCGATGGCGTCGATAACGATGTTTCCGCCGGCCAGATCATAATTATGCCGGCAGATATTCCGCATTCGGTAACTGCCGAGGAGCGTTTTAAAATGCTGCTGATAATGATAAGAAATTAACGCAAAAATCAAAATTAAGGATTCGGTCTGCCACGGGCGAATTTTGCTACGCTCAACCCTGTTGGCCGAGGTTTATTTACTGAAAATAATATAACTTCTTATCTAAATAGTTGAAAGGGGAGATTTATGTTTTGCTATCAATGCGAACAGACAGCGGGCGGCACCGGGTGTACTAAAATTGGGGTTTGCGGGAAAAACGAGGATATTCAATCGCTTCAGGATACTCTTATATTCAGTCTGAAGGGTATCGCAGCTTACGCGTTTCATGCAGCTGAGCTTGGTGCGAAAGATCCTGAGATCGACGCGTTCATGCATGAGGCTATGTTTGCTACGCTTACGAATGTTGATTTTGATCTTGACCGTTATCTGGAGCTGGTTTTAAAGGCCGGCGAGATGAACCTTCGTGCGATGGGGATACTTAACGATGCTCACGTCGAAAAGTTTGGCAGTCCTACTCCAGTTAGTGTTCCGACAGGAACGAAAGAAGGGCCTGGGATACTGGTAACCGGTCACGATCTGCTTTGCCTGGAAGAGTTGTTAAAGCAGACCGAAGGTACGGGAGTCAATGTCTATACTCATGGTGAAATGCTTCCTGCGCATGGATACCCGGAATTACGTAAGTATAAGCATCTGGTTGGTAATTATGGTACGGCGTGGCAAAATCAGCGCAGCGAGTTTGACGAGTTTAGCGGAGCGATCCTTGTAAATACCAACTGCATTATGATCCCGAAGGACTCGTATAAGGGGCGTATGTTTACGACTAGTATTGCAGGTTGCGCCGGGGTGAAGCATATCAAGGGGATGGATTACAGCGAAGTTATTTCGATGTCTCTTTCTCAGCCGCCTTTGGCGGAGAATCCGCGGGGCACTCTCAGTACGGGTTTCCACTATAGTGCGGTGCTTGGTCTTGCAGATAAGATCATCGAAGCTGTTAAAGCCGGCAAGATCCGTCGTTTCTTCTTTATCGGCGGTTGTGACGGTGCAAAGCCCGGGCGTAACTATTTTACGGAACTTGCCGAAAAGGTGCCTGATGATTGCGTTATCATTACGGCGGCGTGCGGTAAGTATCGCATTAATGCGGCTGACTATGGAACGATCGATGGAATTCCTCGTCTGATCGATACCGGTCAGTGTAACGATTGCTACTCTGTGATCCAGATCGCCGTTGCGTTGGCAGGTGCGTTTGATTGCGGAGTGAACGATCTTCCGCTTTCGCTGGTCGTATCGTGGTATGAGCAAAAGGCTGTGGCGATACTTCTTACTTTGCTGCACCTTGGCGTTAAGGGTATTCGTCTTGGTCCGTCGCTGCCTGCGTTTATCAGTCCGAATGTGTTGAACGTGCTTGTAGAAAACTATGACATCAAGCCGATCGGTGATGTCGATGAGGACCTTGCCGCGATGCTTGAAGGGAATTAAGAAATTAAAAATCAAAATTAAGGATTCGGCCTTTCAGCCGAGGTAGTTTAATATGGCAATACGAAATATTGTTAAGATCGATGAGGATAAGTGTAACGGCTGCGGCGATTGTGTTGGTGCATGTGCCGAAGGTGCTATCCGGATCGTAGACGGCAAGGCGAAACTTGTCAGCGAAATATATTGTGACGGACTTGGAGCTTGTCTTGGGCATTGCCCCATGGACGCGATCAGCATAGAAAAACGTGAATCGGCGGAGTTTGACGAGAAAGCGACCGAGGCGTATCTTAAGAAGCAGAAAGAGCCGGAAGCGAAGCCTGCCGGTTTTGTGTGTCCGGGCAGTATGGCACGGAGTATGAAAAAAGAGGTTTGCGCCGAAGGCAGCGGGGCGGATGTTCCTTCGCAGCTTGCTCAATGGCCGGTGCAGCTTAAGCTGGTTTCGCCGGCTGCGACGTATTTTAAAAATGCCGATCTGCTGTTCGTTGCCGATTGTGTGCCGTTTGCTATGGGCGATTTTCATGGCAAGTTACTTAAGCAAAGACCGATAGTTGTCGGATGTCCCAAGCTTGACGATGTGGATCATTACATCGATAAGCTTAGCGATATTATGACACAGAGCGGGCTGGCGAGTCTTACTGTTGTGCACATGGTCGTTCCGTGCTGTTCGGGGCTTAGTTATATTGCTAAGCAGGCGATCGAGCGAAGCGGCGTTGATCTGGTTTTGGAAGATATTACGATCAACCTTGAAGGTGAAATAAGCAACGGCTAGAAACTTTCTTAGAAGGTGTTTTTATGGATGTAGTTGTCGGGATAGCAGTTGATTTTTGGCATACACTTACGGTGATGTCGCCGTATCTTTTGTTTGGGTTTGCGATCGCGGGGGTGTTGTCGGTTTTTATCTCGCCTGCGTTTGTCGAGACGCATTTGGGCAAAAGGGGGATTTGGCCTATCGTCAAGGCGTCTTTGTTCGGTGTGCCATTGCCGCTTTGTTCGTGCGGAGTGATCCCCGTTGCGGTATCTCTCAGGAAGCATGGTGCAAGCAGGGGTGCAAGCGTTTCGTTTCTGCTTTCAACTCCGCAGACCGGTGTTGACAGTTTCCTTGTGACGTGGAGCTTGCTTGGGCCTGTGTTTGCGGTTTTTCGTCCGGTGATCGCGTTTGTAACCGGGCTTATCGGCGGAGTTGCCGTCCAGGCGGTAACGGACGATCGCGAAGAAGTTTCGGAGCAGGAATCCGGCGAATCAAAATGTCAGGATCAGTGTTGCAGGGAGGATCATGCGCCCGGAATCCTTCGCATCATAAGGTATGGTTTTGTTACACTTCCGGAAGATATTGGCCGCCCGATGCTTGCCGGTATTTTTATAGCGGCGCTGATCGCGGCATTTGTTCCGGAAGATTTTGTTATCGAAGGCGTTGATGCTGTCGGGCCGTTTGGTACGATGTTGATCATGATGGTGCTTGGTATTCCGGTTTATGTGTGCGCGACTGCTTCTGTTCCGCTTGCGGCGATAATGATCGCCAAAGGTATCAGTCCCGGTGCCGTGCTTGTGTTCCTTATGACGGGGCCTGCTACGAATGCCGCCGCTTTTGCGACGATCTGGAAGATAATGGGAGGGCGAACCGCGATAGCCTATCTGCTTACGGTTATAGTCTGCGCTTTGGGTTCGGGGCTGCTGCTTGATGCATTTTTCCCGGGATTAGGCGTTTCTGTGCAGGAACATTTTCATGAGATGTCTCCGTCTGCGATGAGCCACGTTCTGGCGGTGGCTCTGCTGGTAATTCTTGGTCTGGGCGTTTTCAGAAAAATGAAGGGCGGCAAATCTGCGGAAGATAGGGGTGGATGATTACCGAACTGCGTTAGCAGTCTTGCCATAAGCGAGCGACCAGCGGGAGCGGGTCAATACACGCAAATGCTCTCCTGATCTTATTTGCCTGAAGGCAATACGGTTGGGTGGACGATTATCGAACTGCTGTGTCTGCCCAACCCATTTATTTTGATTCACAATAACACTTGATAGTAAACCCTGTCAGCGTCAAAGTCAAGTTTTCTGATCAGAAAACAAACGGCCTTGGAAATATTCCAGTTCACGAGTAATATAGCAGCTTTCATTTGTAATATCGCTATTTTTACAGCCGCA
This sequence comes from Anaerohalosphaeraceae bacterium, assembly GCA_030671565.1. Next base: position 15,043 of record DAOVIC010000007.1, on the reverse strand, counting down.
AATATGTATTCTTATGCCGTAGTTATACGCAATTTTTCTGATTCTTTCAAAACTTAACTTCCTGACTTCCAATGACAACATTTTTCCCGTTGAGTTTTTCAAGCCAATAGATAAGTTTACTCCTTCTGAAAAAGGTTTCAGGATGGCTTCCAATAATTGGGGATTAGAGATATTTCTTTTAAAGCTGGATATTATAGCTGGTCTCAAAAACAAAAAGCTAACAGCCGCTTCTCTGCAACCTGTTTTGGCAACTGCTGAAAATAAACGATGTAATTGTTCATCCGCATCAGTGAAACCGTGTATTATGGGGTCGCATCTAACCGAAACCTTAACCCCGATTTTAATAAGCCTTTCAACCTGATCAAGCCTCTCTTGAGCTTTTGCGGTCGCAGGCTCAATTGTGCTTAGGATTTCATCATCAATCGCTACAAGACCAATTTGACCAGATATTTTGGAATAGTGTTTCTCAAATAATTCGAAAATTTCATTGGACATTTTGCCTTTAGTAACAAATTGAACACCAATATTATTTTCCAACAGGGTTTTCATTACATCAAAAGTAACTTGCTGAATTTGCGGTACAGGCTGAAATGGATCACATGAGGGGCAAAAGTAGACAGCTGCCGGTTTCTTGCGTTTATGTTTTATCTCATCAGCTATCCGCTTGGACATATCTTCATAAATCTCAATTGAATTATCGCCGGGATAAACAGAGTAGCCCTTGGTATAACAGTAAACGCAATTATGTACACATCCTGCTGAAATATTTACAGTAGGCAAATTTGCCAGACATCTCAATCCAGATGGAGAAAGAAAATTTGTTTTGCGATGTTTTGTAACTATTTTCAGCATATTTTAATACCCGGCAATATGTTTTCATATCTCTTGTCACAAACAGCGAGAATTTGAGATGAATAGCGTGCGTCAATATTGATAGCAGATATAACACAACTCAAGTTGTGGTCTTGAATGTGCTTAGACAAATAATTTGCCGTCAAGTAACCGTTTTTATAATACGCCCGAGAGGATTCGAACCTCTGACCCCTGGTTTAGGAAACCAGTGCTCTATCCGACTGAGCTACGGGCGCGGAAAATGCAAATTCGGGGCCATTGACCGCGAATTAATGTCGTAGTTTACAAAGAAACAGCGATATTGCAAGCGTAATCCCGTCTTTTTGCTCACAATCTGCCTTGTATGCCTCAGGACTTTACGAATGGTGAAAGTTCCCTGAGGCGGTTTACGATCGGCGCCATTTTCTCTGCGACAAAATCGATCTCTTGCTCGGTGTTGTAGCGGCTTAGGCTGAATCTTATCGATCCGTGTGCAGCGGTAAACGGTACTCCCATCGCTCTTAGAACGTGTGACGGTTCGAGTGAACCGCTTGTACAGGCCGAACCTGAACTTGCGCAAATGCCGAACTTGTTCATCATCAGCAAAATTGCTTCGCCTTCGATATACTCGAAGCTGATGTTGGTCGTGTTTGGCAGGCGGTCTTTCGTGTTTCCGTTTACGAAGCTGTCCGGACATGAAGTAAGGATAGCTTTTTCGAGCTTGTCGCGGAGATTTTTTACACGTGTGTTTTCGTCTACGATGTTATCGCCTGCAAGTTGACATGCCTTGCCGAGTGCGATTATTCCGGGAACGTTTTCGGTGCCGGCCCGCTTGCCGGATTCCTGGTGTCCTCCGAGCATGAACGGGCTTATCCTTGTTCCCTTTCTGACGTAAAGGACGCCCACACCTTTTGGCGCGTGGAGCTTGTGGCCTGATATGCTTAGCAGGTCGATGTTGGATTCTGCGAGGTTGATCGGTATCTTTCCCACTGCCTGAACGGCGTCTGTGTGAAAGAGGATGCCTTTGGACTTTACGAATTCGGCGATCTCATGTATCGGGAAAATGACGCCGGTTTCGTTGTTGGCGTACATGATCGATACGATGGCGGTGTTGTCGTCTATGCTGTCCCGCAGTTCGTCCATGCCGAGATTGCCGTCTTTGTCGACGCCTACTTCGACGAGCATGTAGCCTTCGTTTTCAAGTTTACGGCAGGTTCCTACTACGGCGGGGTGCTCGACGCGGGTGGTTACGATCTTGCGTTTTACGCCTGATAGTGACAGGGCACCTCTTATGGCGGTGTTGTCGCTTTCAGTGCCGCAGCTGGTGAAGATTATCTCTTCCGGCTGACAGCCGATCAAGGAGGCGACCCGCTGGCGGGCTTCGACGATCTTTTTGCCGACCTGTCCGCCGAAGGTGTGTATGCTGGAGGGGTTGCCGTAAAGCTGGCCGAAATAGGGCATCATCTCTTCGATGACTTCGTCGGCGACCTTTGTCGTTGCGTTGTTGTCCATGTATATCGTGGTCATGAGTTGTCCTCCCGATGCTCGTGGGGCTTTACAGAATCCTTTTGCTCTTCTACGAACAGCTCTTCGCTGACAAATTCTTTGAGCTTGGCTTCGACGACGTCTTTCATGGTAATTTCGGCCATTTTGCATTTGGCACACATTCCCCTAAAGGCTACGGTGACCTTGTTGGCGTCGAAGTCGACGAGATCGATATCGCCGCCATCGGCTCTTAGGGCAGGTCGTATCTGTTCGTTGATGGTTTGCTGGATCAGCTGTATTTTCTGGATGTTGGTCAGCTTTGAAGGTTTTGTTTTTGGCGGGGCATGCTTTGTTTCCGCTTTTTGCCCCTGAATTTCTTCGATGATCTTTTCGATCTGGCCGACACATCCGCCGCATCCGCCGCCTGCCTTGCAGTAGTTCGTTACCTGCTCGACCGTCGTCAGGTCGTTTTCGTGTATGACCTTTTTGATCTCAACATCAGTTACGCCAAAGCAGGTGCAGACGATATTTCCGGCCTTTACGGCGTCAGTTCCGTTTTTGCCCCTGTAATTTGCGATGGCAGCTTCCAGGGCTTCCTGTCCCATGACCGAACAGTGCATTTTCTGTTCCGGCAGACCGCCAAGACGTTCGGCGATGTCCTGGTTGGTGACTTTTTCGGCTTCTTCGAGGGTCATTCCCTTTACGATCTCGGTAAGTACCGATGACGATGCGACCGCGCTTGCACATCCGAATGTCTTGAACTTTACGTCTACGATCTTTTCGTCTTTATCGAGTTTGAAGGTTAGGGTTAAAGCATCTCCGCAGGCAAGCGAACCTACTTCGCCTACGCCGTCAGCGTCTTCGATGAACCCGACATTTTTCGGATTCATGAAGTGCTCCATCACTTTGTCAGTATAGTCCCACATTTGTTTTCCCTGGTATTTTTAGTTGTATACGCCAGAGCTAATCTTAACGTATGCGAATGAAAATGTTAAAAGTTTATTTATTTCCGGCTCGCTTCAAGTGCCTGTGCAAAATCTGCGATGATGTCGTCAATATGCTCGGTCCCTACTGAGACACGGATGTAATCCGGCGTTACTCCGGCACTTACCTGTTCGGCGTCTGTAAGCTGCTGATGTGTTGTGCTGGACGGGTGTATCACGAGCGTTTTGCTGTCGAGTATGTTAGCCAGGTGACTTGCCAGTTTTACGTTGTTTATGAATTTAATGCCGGCTTCTTTTGCGCCTTTGATGCCGAAGCCAAGTATCGCCCCTTGTCCGTCGGGCAAAAACTTCATCGCCTTGTCGTGATCGGGATGCGAGGGCAGTCCGGGGTAGTTTACCCATTCGACAGCATCGTGTGCTTCAAGGAACTTTGCCAGTGCAAGCGCGTTTTCGCAATGGCGCGGGACGCGAAGATGGATGGTTTCCAGGCCCTGTATGAACAAGAAAGCGTTAAAGGGTGACAGGCAGGCTCCCATATCGCGAAGGTATTGTACTCTTGCCTTGAGAATGTAGGCCATGTTGCCGAAGCTTTCGACGTATTTTATGCCGTGATAGCTTGGGTCCGGTTCGGTAAGTTCGCCGAAGCTGCCTTTTGTCCAGTCGAAGTTGCCGGAGTCTACGATAATCCCGCCGATGCTGTTTCCGTGGCCTCCGATCAGCTTGGTGCAGCTGTGGACGATGATGTCTATACCGTGCTCAATGGGTCTGAAAAGCATCGGGGATGCGACCGTATTGTCGCAGATGACAGGTATATTGTTTTCATGGGCGATCCTGGCGATTTCCGGGTAGTCAAGGATGTCGTTCTTCGGGTTTCCGATGGACTCGATGTAGACCAGGCGTGTATTTTTGTCGATGGCGGAGGCGAAATTCTTCGGATCCCCGGGATCAACGAATGTTGTATTGATGCCGAGTTTCGGGAAGGTCTGGCTAAACAGTGTGTATGTGCCGCCATAGAGCGAGCTTGAAGATACGATATTCTGTCCTGCCGAGCAGATGTTAAGCACCGCGGTGGTGATCGCAGCCATGCCGGAACTGAACGCCAAAGCGCCGACGCCGCCTTCCAACGCTGCGACGCGTTTTTCCAGCACGTCTGTCGTCGGGTTCATCAAGCGTGTGTAAATATTGCCGGATTCCTTTAATGCAAAGAGGTTCGCGGCATGGTCGGTATCCTTGAATACGTAGCTGCTTGTCTGGTAGATCGGGACGGTTCTGCTTAATGTGTCTGAATCGATATCGTGGCCGGCGTGAAGTGCCAGCGTTTCCAAATGGAGTTTATCGTCAACCATTATTATATCCCTCATATTAGTTTGCTGCTTTAGTCTTTATTTGTCGTTGCCCGAGATGCCCTTGTCGGTGGAAGCTTACTTTTCCGGCAAGACCTCCAGCATTCTGTCAAGGGCCGCTCTTGCCCGGTTTGTTATGTCTTCATTTACCGTGATCCTATACTGCGAGTTTTGGAGCGACCAAAGAATTTTTTCAAGCGTGATCTTTTTCATGTTCGGACACGTCGCAGCAGGTGTTGCCGCGAAGAATTCTTTTTCGGGATTCTGTGTTTTCAGCGTGTGTATTATGCCTGTCTCTGTTGCGATAATGAATTGGGACAGGCTGCTTTGTTTTACGAATTTTATCATCTGTCCGGTGCTGAGCATCTCGTCGACGACGTCGTAAACGGCTTTTCCGCATTCGGGATGCGCAAGGACGGGGGCGTCGGGATAGTTTTGTTTAACCTTACGGATATCGTCTTCTGTGATGCGGACGTGCGTCGGGCAATATCCCGGCCAGAGGATCAGGTCTCTTCCCGTCTGGTCCGCGACGTACTGGCCGAGGTGCTTGTCAGGGACGAAGATTATTTTTTTGTCTTCGGGGAGCCTGTCCACCAGTTCCACCGCGTTTGAGCTGGTACAGCAGTAATCGCATTCTGCTTTGACCTCGGCGGAGGTGTTTACATAGCATACCGTCAAAGCGTCCGGATGTTTTGCCTTAAGTTCTATAAGCTGAGCGGCGGTTATCATATCCGCCATCGGACAGCCGGCCTGGAGGTCTGGAAGCAGTACGGTTTTTTGCGGCGAAAGTATGGCCGCCGTTTCCGCCATGAAGAGTACGCCGCAAAAGACAATGGTGTCTGCTTTTGTCGCGGCAGCCTGTTCGCTAAGCCCTAACGAGTCACCTACAAAATCGGCGATGTCCTGCACTTCTGCTATCTGGTAGTTATGAGCAAGTATGATAGCGTTGTGCTGCTGCTTTAAGCGTTCTATTTTTTCGATAAGAGAATTCACGTGTAAATTCTTCCCCTTGGTAATTATTTTTCCGGCTTAGTGTGCTTGTAGAGTGAATCCTGTTTTGCCATGGCGACGGTTGTTCTGGCGGGAACTGATTTTTTTATCCAGACGTTTCCGCCTATGACAGCATCTTTGCCGATGGTAATATTACCCAGTATGGTAGCCTCTGCGTAAATCGTCACGTTATCTTCGATGGTCGGGTGGCGTTTTCCGCCTTTTATAATTCTGCCTCTCTCATCTTTGGGAAAACTCAGTGCTCCCAGCGTTACTCCCTGATAAAGTTTTACTCCGGCACCTATCACAGCGGTTTCGCCGATCACGACGCCGGTCCCGTGGTCGATGAAAAACCTTTTTCCGATCTGTGCGCCGGGATTAATGTCGATACCCGTTTTTGAATGGGCACTTTCGGACATTATTCGCGGGATCAGGGGGACGTCCTGGAGGTATAGCTCGTGTGCTATTCTATGTATAGCGATTGCGATGATATATGGGTAGCTTATGACGATCTCTTCAAAGCTTTTTGCCGCAGGATCGCCGTCATAGGCAGCACTTACATCGTCTTTGATCATTTCCCGTATATATGGTATCCGGTTAAGGAGATATTCCGTTGCATCTTCCGCCAGGTTATGGCAGTCGCATGTCGAACAGCTTGCCAGTTTACATTTGTGACGAAATGCCAGTTCGATCTGAGCTGTCAGCTGCAAACGTATCTGGCAGATGAGATCGCCGACAACAAATCGGACGTTGTTTCGCGTAATATCGCGGTTGCCTGTATATCCGGGAAAAATAAGTTCGATCAGTGCGTCGAGCACTTCGAGTATTTTGTCACGTACAGGCAGATTTTTTACGTCGATGAAGTTCGTTCCGGAACGGTCATCGTATGTGCTTACGATAGCTTCGACGAGTTTGCCGGTTTCTTTGTTGTTGTCAGTGTTTTTCATAGTTCACATTAATAAGTATACAGTTCGGTTGATATATATCTTTCCCCGGTGTCGGGAAGAATAACTACTATTGTCTTGCCCTGGTTTTCTTCTCTTTTTGCCAGTTTGACTGCAGCATGCATCGCAGCACCGGAACTGATACCGGCAAGTATGCCTTCTTTCCTTGCCAGCAGCCGTGCCATTTCCATGGCTTCTTCGTTGGCGATCTTAATTACCTCGTCAAAGATGTCGACGTTAAGTATATCGGGTATGAACCCTGCGCCTATTCCCTGTATCTTGTGTGAACCCGGTGTCGATCCGGAAAGTACGGCAGAGCCTGCAGGTTCGACCGCAACGACAGATACCGAGGTTTTTTTGCCTTTGAGGATTTCTCCGCAACCGGTGATCGTTCCTCCTGTCCCTATGCCTGCGACGAAGATGTCGATCTCGCCGGCGCAATCGTCCCATATCTCTTCTGCGGTCGTCTTGCGATGCGTATCGGGGTTTGCCGGATTCTGGAACTGTTGAGCGATAAAGACGTTCGGATTTTCGGCTTTTATTTCCTCGGCTTTGTCGATCGCTCCTTTCATGCCCAGTTCGGCGGCGGTTAAAACGATCTTTGCCCCAAGTATTTCCAGCAGCTTGCGTCGTTCTATGCTCATAGATTCAGGCATTGTAAGAGTTAAGCTGTAGCCTTTTGCTGCGCACACGATCGCAAGTCCGATACCTGTATTTCCGCTTGTAGGTTCGACTATCAGTGTATCTTTGGTTATGTGTCCGTCTTTTTCAGCATCTTCGATCATCGAAAGTGCGATGCGGTCCTTTACACTTCCGCCTGGATTGAACGATTCGAGTTTCGCAAGTATCGTTACCCCGGGGGCGGTAAGATTGTTGATCTTGACTAACGGAGTTTTACCGATAGTACTAATGATATTTTCGTGTATTTTACCCACAGTCGAATCTGTCTTTCTAAATCTGATAAGAACTCATGTCATCGCCCTTGTGTGCCTTGTTAGCGAGATCCTGCAAGGTCATCGATTCAAGTACTTCTAATATCGCATTCTGAATATTGGTCCAAACCTGCCTTGTTATGCAATCTGTGCAGCGGGCGCAAAAATCAGGATGTTCGATGCACTCGACGGTTATGAGCGGACCCTCCAGAGCTGAGAATACATGGCTTAACTTTATTTCCTGGGGAGGTTTTGCAAGAAGGTAGCCACCTCTTGGACCTCTTACGCTCCTTATAAGTCCGGATGACTTTAATATTGCCATCAACTGTTCCAGATACTTACTCGATATGTTCTGACGATCGGCAATTGTTTTGATCTGTACCGGCTTACTGCCATATTCGACAGCCAGTTCCAGAATTGCTCGCAGACCATACCTGCTTCTTGTAGATAATTTCATATGTTTTCCCTTAATTCCTACGACAAAACCGTAGTATAGCTGGTTGGTGAAGGGCTGTCAACCATGCCAAGGTCGAAAAACCGGGAAAAACGTCATTAAAGCGTAATTATGCTAAATTTCCTTCTTTTCGCTACAGAATTAGGTTATATTTTTGTTTGACTCGATGATTTTAGCGTATATAATGAAGTAGTTCAGGGTTTATTTCTTTGGAGATAGGGAATTTATGGCAAAAAAAATCGCCAAGAAGCTGGGGTTTGTATCATCATTTCTACCGAACAAATGCGGCATCGCGACTTTTACAGGGGATCTGATCGCAGGTCTTAGAGACGGAAGCGGCGAGCCTTTTGAGCCTCTTGTCGTTGCGATGCAGCCGGAAACATCCTATCAGTACGCCGACCCGGTGAAATTTGAGATTCGCAGCAAAGTCAAGAATGATTACATATCCGCTGCCGACTATATAAATTTCAGCCATGTCGATGCGGTTTCGATCCAACACGAATTCGGTCTTTTCGGCGGCGAAGGAGGTTCCTATCTTAACCTGCTTTTGCACAGGGTAAATGCACCGATCATTTCGACGCTTCATACGGTCCTTGAAGAGCCCGAACCTCACTATTACCAGTCCATGCTCGATCTCTGTGAGGTTTCGCAGAAGGTGATAGTCATGAACGAGCGCGGGGTAAGGATGCTCCGGAATATATACGGCGTCCCGGCAGGTAAGATCGAACTGATCGGACACGGCATACCCGACCTGCCTTTTGTCGACAGCAGCTACTACAAGCATAAGTTCGGTATGGATGGTCGAAAGACAATTCTTACTTTCGGTTTGTTGAGCAAGAACAAGGGCATAGAACTGATGCTAAGAGCGCTTCCGAAGATAATTAAAGCTGATCCGAGTGTCCTGTACATTGTTCTTGGAGCCACTCATCCAGGAGTTGTTCGTAATGAGGGCGAGGCTTATCGATTCGGTCTTCAGAGGCTTGCCAAGGAACTGGGTTTGCAGGGTCATGTTATTTTCCACAACCAGTTTGTCACGGCTGAAAAGCTGCACAACTTCCTGTGTGCCGCCGACATTTACGTTACGCCTTATTCGAAGGAAAATCAGCTTACCAGTGGAACGCTTGCCTTTGCGGTAGGTACGGGCAAGGCCGTTGTGTCAACGCCTTACTGGGCTGCTGAAGAGCTCCTTGCCGACGGTCGCGGAAGATTGATTAGATTTGGCGATTCTGAACATCTTGCCGAAAGTGTAATATCGATCATCGAAAACGAATCCGATTTCTATTCGCTCAGGCGAAAGGCATACGATTACGGTCGTAATATTACCTGGCCGATGATCGGAAAGAAATACTGGAAGATATTCAGTTCCAAACGCCTGCCCAGACGTCTTGCAGCTAAGAGTCACTCTTTTATCGAAGATGCAAAGAGCATGCTTGAAGTCCCTGAACCGCCATTGGATCACTTAAAGAGGCTGACGGACGATACAGGCCTTTATCAGCATGCCAAGTTTATTATCCCAAATCGTGAGCATGGATATTGCACCGATGACAACGCCAGGGCTGTTGTTGCCATGACGAAATATTATGTTCAATATGCCGAACCAGAGGCGCTTAGGCTTTTTGATATCTATCTTTCGTTTATGTATCACGCACAGAATGCAGACGGTACGGTAAACAACTTTATGAACTTTGACCGTTCCTGGATCAAGGGTGAGCCTGCACACGATGCGCTGGGTAGGACGCTATGGGCTTTTGGCACAGTAATGGGTAAGTTTCCGCTTCCAAGGTATCTTCCAATTATAAAGGATTGTTTTGACAAGTCCGTCCGCCATGTTCCATATCTTTCGATGCGCGGAAAGGCCTACGCGATATTCGGAATGGCTGAGTATCTCAAGCAATTCCCGGGTGCAAGCGACATCAAACGTCACCTGGCAATGGCAGCGGATCATATTGTAGACGAATATAATGCTCATAGCTGCGATGACTGGCCGTGGTTTGAAGATACGATGACTTACGACAACGGCGTTTTGCCGCATGCCCTCTTTATCGCTGGTGCGATGACCGGCGACGATAAATATTTCAATATCGCCGAAAAAACATGCAGATTCCTTATCGACAGTACATATAAGGACGACCATTTCAGCTTTATCGGCTGCAAGGGCTGGTATAAACGTAATGGTGCCCGTGCCAACTTCGACCAGCAGCCGCTTGAAGTTGCCTGTACGGTTATGATGTTAAAGGCGGCTTTTGAAGCTACAGGCGACAGGGATTTTCTGAAACTGGGCCGAAGAGCATTCGACTGGTTCCTTGGCGAAAACGATCTTAATATGCCTGTCTATGACTTCAGGACTAAAGGAAGTTCCGATGGACTCGAACAGGACGGACTCAACCTCAATCAAGGGGCAGAGAGCCTGGTAAGTTTCCTTTTAAGTCTTCTCTGTATTGTCGAAAGTTACGGAACGACCAGCAAGCCATTATCTGGGAGGGACACTGAGGATACCGATGACGGTGCTGAAGCAGCAAAGCTGCCTATATCGGATTTGGTTCTGAAAAACAGTTCCAGTCGCCAAAAAACTGAGAAGCTTGCCTGACAAATTACTATTGATTATTCAGCGTGCTGATATATTGTTCCGGATGATTTATTGAGATGAAAAAAGAAATAGTCATATTAAATGCCGAAGACGATTTCGGCCATTTTACAATGCTTCGCAATTATCTTGTTAAAAATGGCGTTCAAAATGAGATTATCAATTTAAAGGACGGCCGTCAAACGCTTGACTTCCTTTTTGAAAAATCCCCCGAAAGCCGTGACCCCCAAAGGCACTACCTGTTGCTGTTGGACATACGTATGCCCAAAGTTGACGGTATTGAAATACTCACCGCGATCAGGCAAGACGCCGATCTCAAGGATATGCCCGTCGTAATTGTTACAACCTCGGCCAGTGATGAAGATATGAATAAATGTCGAGAGCTTGGATGCGATTCCTATATTATAAAACCAATAAAATACACCACCTATATCGAAGCAATTAAGAAGGTAGGGGTGTTCCCTTCTCTTACCGATGACGGTGTTATGCTTCTAAAGAAAGACTGGTAATTATTCCCTGTAGTTGTTCGGCTGGACCATCTTTTTAAACGCTAGGTCTTGCTTACTCTCAAATCATTTCATTTTCTCTATAATTGAAAGTGGCCTTAGCCATTAATTGTCCAGCCTTTTCGGTATTCTTTGGTCAGCAGGCTGTTAGCAGCCGAATCGTTTGTGACTTTACCGGTTTTGCCATCGTAATCCAGTTTTTTGCCGGCTCGGTATGCAGCCAATCCCAGAAGCATCTGCTCGATCATCGTTCCGCTATACTCGAAATCGCAGGAGGTTTTCAGGTCACCCTTGCAGGCGTTTATCCATTCCTTCTGGAAGTCGCCGAGATCGGGTATCAATTCATCTTCGGAGCGTGGTTTGTAATAGGTCATATCCGCTGCGTCACGATAAGGGACAATTATTCTTGATAGGAAGTCTGCGATGACAAAGCCTTTCGATCCCTTGAACATAGCACCGTGTGCGATCTTGTTTAGATCGATGTAGTTCTTTGGCGAATTTGGCATTGCACCGCCCTGATACCAGATGACATCGATGGCCGGTCGCCAGTCGTTTGCCGGATGCTCGAAAGCCATGCGAAGTTTTACAGGCGTAACTTCCGGATTGTACTCGTCGCCTTCGGCTTTTGCAGATGTTGGAAGTGACGCATCGATGGCGTTCCATGCAAGGTCCATCGTGTGGCTGCCCATGTCGCCGACCTGTCCGGTGCCGAAGTCCCAGTACATGTTCCAGTTTAAGCAATTTGCGCCGGGCTTGCCTGCGAAGTATTCCGGATTGTATGGATGGTATGGTGCCGGTCCCAGCCAGAGATCGTAATGAAGATTCTTCGGAGGTGTTCCCTTTGCCGGCAGATAGCCGGGTTTGTGAAGCTGCCGGTTGCCCCATGTATGGACGCTTTTTAGTTCTCCGACGGCGCCGTCTTTGATGAGTTCACGCACACGGTTGAAATTCGGGAATGCGTGTCGCTGCATACCGACCTGCGTGGCGAGTTTGGTTTTATTTTTTTGGTATGTGGCTCGCACGATGCGTGCTTCTTCAACCGTGTTTGCCAGCGGTTTTTCGCAAAAGATATGCATGCCGCGATTCATCGCCCAGTTGGCGATGAAAGCATGCGTGTGATCCAGTGTGCAGCAAACAACCGCGTCAATATCTTTTTGTTCGAGGCACTTGCGCCAGTCAACGTAGTGTTTGGCGTTTGGGAATTTTTCGGCGGCAATGCCTATATGATCTTCGTTAACATCGCATATCGCGACAATGTTCTCGCTTGAGATGCCCTTGTAGTGTGCCCTGGCTCTGCCGTAGGCGCCGATCAAAGCGATGTTAAGCTTGTTGCCGGCAGCGTTTGCTCCGGAAAGGGTACCGCTTGGCAGAATGATCAGTCCGGCGCCAGTTGCTACGCTCGATCTTAAAAAATCGCGTCTTGTGGATTTTTGTTTCTTCATGCTATACTCCAGTGCAAGATTTAAAAGTTATCATACGTCACATATACGAACGGCTTCGGCAAGAGATTCGAGCTTATCGCGTTTCGGGATAAATTCCTGTCCTACATAACCGGTAAATCCAGTTTTCAGGATCGCCTTCATGATCGCAGGATAGTACAATTCCTGTGTATCACCGATCTCATTTCTTCCCGGCACACCGGCTGTATGGTAATGGCCGATGTAGGCAGAGTTTTCCTTGATCGTTGCGATTACATCGCCTTCCTGGACCTGCATGTGGTAGATGTCATAGAGCAGCTTGAAGTTATCCGAGCTGACCTGTTTGGCAAGTTCTACACCCCAATGCGTCCGGTCGCACATGTAGTCTTTGTGGTTCCGCTTGGAGTTTAGCAGCTCCATGCAGATGGTCACGTTCTTTTGCTCGGCATATCCGACGATCTGTTTCAATGCCGTAACACAGTTCTTCAAACCTTCATCGTCATCCATGCCTTTGCGGGTACCGCTAAAGCAGATAACGTTCGGAAATCCCGCTTGACAAGTGTCATCGATACTCTTGCGGATTTTCGCCAGGCATTCTTCGTGGTTTTCGATACGGTTAAGCCCTTTGCCAATACTGTGGCTGCTCGTCATAGAGCATTCAAGCCCATGTTTTTTCAGTATCGGCCAGTCCTTCGGTGCGACAAGGTCTATGCCTTTGATCCCGAGTTTCGCCGAATAAGCGGCAAGCTCGTCGAGGCTTATGCCTTTATAGCACCACTTGCAGACCGATTGTTTAATTCTGCCTTTTTTCACACCGATGGTCTTCGTTGATTCTGTCTTGTCTTCTTTTGCGCCTTCAACGATTCTGCCGGAAAGACCTATCGCCACAGATGCTGCCGAACCTGCCTTTATAAAACTGCGGCGGCCTATGTTTTTGCTTTTTTCTTTCAATCGATAACCCTTTCTCGTTTTTACGCTTAGCAATTAAATTGTGCGAATAAAAGGTAAAAAACTGTTTCGCCTGAATCTAATTGTATTATTGCCTGTTCGGTGCGGCCCTGGCCTGCTTAGAAATTATCGCAATACCTGTAGGCGTCGATCATCACACGTTCGGCTTCTTTGGATTTTCCCTTGCTCATGCCGTGTTCGGCGCAGAGTACGCCGTCATATTTTTTTTCGTAGAGATGTTTGAAAATATTTTTGTAGTTTATCTCACCGGTCGTAGGTTCTTTTCGCCCGGGGGTATCGCCGAGATGGAACGCGGCGATCTCATCCCATGCCATATCGATATTCGGAATAAGGTTGCCCTCGGTGATCTGCTGGTGATACAGGTCATTGACGATCTTGACCGATGGGCTGTTAACCGCTTTGCATATCTGGTAGCTTTGAGGTATTTTGGTCAGGAACAGTCCGGGATGGTTTTTCAAGGTATTTAAAGGTTCGATTACGATAACTTTGTTTTCTTTTTCAAAAACTTCCGCACAGTATTTAAGATTTTCGATAACGTTGGCGGTCTGATAGGGCCATTCGAGTTTTTCGTCATATTTGCCCGGAACGACCAGTGCCCACTTGATATTGCAGCGTTTGCATATCTCAACCCCGTACCGCATTCTTTCGACAAGCATTTTGCGAATGTCTTTGTCGTTGAGCACAAATGTTTTTTTTCTGAAATCCGAATAAAGAACAAACGGACCCATTGTCATATTGTTTTTTTCAAGCTCATCGGTAATTTTTTTCTGAAGATCTTTCGATTTCTTCGGGAAACCGTTGTCGAATATCGCGGTAAAACCCTCATCAGCAATAAACTTTATCTGGTCGATCGGGTCGTTGCCGGCATGGTTTTTTATCTGCTCCATGTTTGGCGCGTATTTGAGTTTAAATTTCGCGGCGTTTGATTTTTTTGGCATATCTTCGGCGAGAGCATTTGAATTAACACCCGTGGTGATGGCGGTAACGCCGGCGGCAGTTCCGCTGGCCAGAAACGAACGTCTATTCATCGCGATATTCCTCATTAGTCTCTTACCAATTAAATTGTGCGCAAAATAATGAAAACATCCTACCGGATCGTATCGAAAAGCCAAATTATATTACCAGATTTACCTTGTATATCCAAGGGATTAATCGTGAGAAAATGGTATTACAGTTGGGTGTTCTGAAAAACTGTAAATTATTCAGAGTGCTTAGTTGCTTAACGGATCAGTTTTGCTGTTTTACCGTCTTTGTTTAGCGTTCCGTATACAATCTGACCCTTGTTAAGTGTTTCCTCACCGTCAAAATGAACCATAAAATAGCGTTCGCACCTTCCTTTTCGTTCTGCGGCATCTTCGATTATTACACCGACTTGTTCTTCTGCAAATTTTTTACGGAATTTTTTTTGCAGACGATCGTCGAGTTGACGCAGGATTTTTGACCGTTCCTTTATCACTTCCGGGGCAAGTTTGTTATCCATTGAATATGCGGGAGTGTTTTTTCGCGGGCTGAAACTAAAAACATGCATTTTTGCGAATCCGACCTTTTTGGCGACCGCTATGGTATCTTCAAAGTCTTTTTCTGTCTCGCCGGGAAATCCCACGATAATATCCGTCGTTATGGCAGGGCGGTCGAGTTTTTTT
>DAOVIC010000050.1 GCA_030671565.1 Anaerohalosphaeraceae bacterium | reverse complement strand
TCTGTCAGAGCTTTGTTAATCTGCTCTACTTGTGTTATCGTTTCCGACATAGGTTCGATCTCCAATTTTCGTTAACATTTTCTTTTCCAAACCACACGATATTAACAAGAAGTGTCACCTGCGTTCGCTACAAACTAACTTGGGCTTGACAGGTCCATTACAATGAAACAATACAGTGACACCATCTGTTAATTTCTTATACATTCCAATATTTCGCCTTAAACAAGACATAGTCTTGCACACCGGTAGGTTTCGTCTTAAAGGGCGGGTGAGTTAATTTCGGGAAGTACCGGATTGGACAGAAAGGCGATGTAAAATACTTGTTTGGTGGGAGATTACGTCACTGGAAGGGCAGCAGGCATGATTCTGGAAAGAATACACACTTCAATTGAGGGAAATATTTGCACCTTATGAGCGTTTTTTTCGTAGTATTAGGCGAGGTTATTATAAAATGAAAGGGTGTGGCTATGAAAGCTATGCATTTACCACATTTTAGGCACGGACACCATGGGCATCACGGCCATGCAATGGTGGTTCGTGTGGACCACCTTTTGCACGATCCGCGTTTCTGGGCGGTATTGGCGATGGTTGCTGTGACTGCTTTGGTGATGACGCTTGCGATATTGACACAGCCTGGCGGCGGCGTTGAGGCAGAACCGCTTCCTGTTATTCCCGGACCGTTTATGTACTGAAAGTGAATGGCTTTGGCGAAGGGTTTGGGGGAGGATGGTGAAGAGAAGGCGGGGTAGTTGTAGAAAGGTGGCTGTGGTCTTTTGGAAAGACTGATAACGGCAGGCTGGGTGCGTATCGTCAAATCTCTTAAAAGCCCATAAAAATGCAGAAGTTGTGTCTGGTTTTTTGTCGGGTTTTCCATTATATTTAGCGAAGCATGTTATCATATGTTTCTTGCTTTGCTATGCGCTAATTATGTTGAGGATAGTACTATGGCCAAAAAGATTAAAGCGACCCGTTTGCCGGCACAGAGAAAGTCGAGTCCTAAAGTTCCTGTTATCGGTGTCTTTTCGCCGTGCGATCCACGTATCGATGCTGCAAGCCGTCAGCGTGCACAAAATGTTATCGCTATGGTGGCAGATACTATCAGCGGCACTGTAGTGCTTCCGGATAAAACTGCTGTAGAGGTCGTTTACTCTGATATACTTGTTGACAGTGAGATGCAGGCAGATATTGTTGCCCAGCAGTTTCGCAAGGCCGGAGTCAATATTTTAGTTTGCGCTCCCGACACATGGGCGTTTCCCCAGCTTACCACGATATCTCTGCTGCAGCAGTTTCCCAGGGAAACTCCGATCAATATCACCTGCGGCAACAGCGGGCCAAAACCGGGCGTCGTATATGCCCACGCAACAGCTGGTGCCATAAGTCAGTACGGCAAAATGGTTGCACTTAATGTTGGCAACTGGGCGGACACAGGCCAGAAGCCCAAAATGTCGGCAGCTACGGCAACGGCATTGATCGATTGGTGCTATGCGGCGGTAACAGCCGTTGCGATCAGGGGCAGACGTGTGATGATCTTTGGCCATGACTCGATGGGAATGGAAACGGCATTAGCGCATATCCTCCCGACAAGAAACACATTCGGCCTTGAGATAACCAGGCTCGATATGAAACTGCTTTCAGATATGCTTACCAAAAAAGCATACGATCAAAAGGAGCTTAAGGCACTTAGAGCGTGGGTTGACAAGCATATCGGCAAACGGCTCGAGATTAAAACCAAAGCCGACAGCGAAAGATTTAATCAGTCGCTTGCGATGTACCTTATTAATCGTGACCTGCTGGCCGACCTTAATGCAATTGGCGGCGGCTTTATGAGTCAGCTTGAATGGGGCAGCGATATGAGGGGTACCCCGCTTCCGGTTGCCGATTGTATGGAGTCTCTGTTTAACAGTACGTTCGATCATAACGGTCCCAAGGCTCCGATGCCCTATGCCACAGAAGCTGATGCGCAGGGCCTGCTGACAATGCTGTTTATGACATACCTTAGCGGTGGCAATCCGCCATTGTTTATGGACTTTAGAAAAGTATGGGAAGCATGGGAGATCAAGGAACTGGCGAAGAAGATCGGCGTAAAGAGTCTGCCGAAAAATACTGACTGGGTAACAAAGGGGCTTGTTGACGGTAATAATTCCGGAAGCGCGGCATTTGACTGGGCGGCGAAACCGGGGGCTTCGGTTAAACAGATCACGAAGGACATCATAATGCCCCTGGCACAAGAAGATTATTTCCCGGGTGGCGGAAATTCTGTTACCTTTATAACCCCTCCCGGAATTGAAGGCATAGCCGGGCGCATGGCATATAGTGCCATTAATAATAAATTCAGTTTGATCTGGGATCAGGCACATACTACTGACGTGCCGAAAAAACTGTCTAAGGCTATGATGAATTTGACTAACTGGAATTGGCCGCATACATTTGTTGTGCCAAAGTACGCCAGTATGACAGAATACAAACAGTATGCACCGGCTAATCACTTCCACATGACATGGGATCTGCCCGTTGCCCGCCTGCAGCACTGGATGGACCTGACGGGCGTTTTAAGTGTAACTCCCTGGGCGGCACGTCCAAAATTCATCGAAGGTGTCGACCGTCCTCTGCCGTTAATTTATCACCTTAACGGTGGTGAAGATCGTTACAAAAGCATTTAATGAAAATAATCGATGGCACGCTCCCGAAAACTGTACCACTTTATATGACGGCAAACACCGATGAGTGGCTAAAATAAGACAGTAGGGGGTCTTTATAAAGAGAGGGAATCCTCGTTTTTGAACAAAAAAACAAGGATAAACAAATGGGCAGGGGCGGACTTGAACCGCCGACACATGGATTTTCAGTCCACTGCTCTACCAACTGAGCTACCAGCCCTTAGTGTCGTTTAGCATGAAGATGCATAATATACATTTAGACGCACCCACTTGCAAGTCATTTGAGCGCATTTTTTGCCTTTTCTGCCATATATTCAACAAAGCACTCTATATATACTGGATAAAGCGGAATTCCGGCAAAAATCCTGAAAAACCACTTAATTGTCAGGATTTCGCGGCAGAAAACTTTTTTGATCAAACAAAAAAATGGCATACCGGCCGATTTTTCGTATAATTACTTACGAGCGATCTGAATAACGTACAATATAACTTTTACGAATGGTCGTAAGCTACAGGCAAATGTTTTTTTTGCCGCAGGAGAACAGTTTTTCAGAACCTTATATAAATTAAAACTTTTGCAGGAGAATAAAAAATGAATGATACTTCAAAAATTAGCGATGTCGTAGACACAACAGACTGCCTTGAGGCGATAGGCGCATGCAAGGGCGTCAAGAATTTATCGTTTATAGTCGTTTTGATATGCTTATTGCTTCTGCAGGGAGTCTTCTGGCTAAATACCACGGGCTACATCGATTCATCGCAGGAGACCGCACCCATAGCCCAGCAGGATCAACTGGAAGACACAGACGCAAAGCTCGAAAAAGGTTTGCCTCTCGAAGCGAAAAAAGTAACGCCCGAAGACACTAAGGCAGGCAAGGTCGTAGAAGAAATTACCGCTGAGCAGGACAAAACCGTCGAAGGCGAAACTGAAGAGATCGCACCTGTTGAGACTGCTGAAAACAACCTCGCCAAATACCTTATCCTGAAACATGACCAGGCAGTTATAATAGTCCGCATATGCAACTTTGCCCTGATTCTTGCCGCGACCCTTTACAGCCTTGTGCTCCTGATAAGCCTAAAGATATCACTGGTAGGCAGACTCGGCGGAATAAGCCATATCAGCAGGGCATTCTTCCTTACCCTCTTTGCTCTTGTCATCCTGATGCCCTGGCAGTTTATGTTTGAAGGCGTCTGCCTTGGAGCGATATACACGCCCGCAGAGTTGTTTGCCGACCGGACAGCGGCTAGCGGCAGTGAGATCGTATCCCAGGCACTCTACTACTTAAGATTTACTGGAATGTGGCTGCTTGTCTTGCTCCTGATATTGACCGCACAGTGCAGATCCGCAAAGTGGGCAAAAACAACGCTCAGACGGCTGGGTGTGATCCGCTAGTGCTGCTATAGTTCCCTATAGGAAGAGGGATCGTAAACAAGTGTCTGGACAGGATTAAAACCGGCGGGACTGTCGTCCGTACCCGACCGGTTAAACATCAGTGACCCCTGACCCTGCATCAGCATAGGCTCGGAAGAATAGTTCAGGATCGAACCGTTGATCGTACCGCCTGCCAGTCCGGTAAACCGTATCCCTGCTACCGCAATGACGCCGTTTATCACATTGCTTTGCCCCGTAAAATCTGCACTGAATCCGGGCGCAATAAGAAAGGTACCCGTCTCTTCGCTGATCGCCGCAAACTCTTCACCTTCAAGCAGCTCGACATCCAGGCACACCACTTGTCCGCTAAAGTTGATACTGTTGTCAGATGACTCGTCACCAACTACCGAATCGCCGACGATGATCCCCTGAACGGTAGTTTGACCGGCAAATGTAACCCGGTTGGGCTGTTCGACAAAAAAAACACCTCTTATAACTACATCGCTGGCAAACGTAGGATTCGTATCGGAAGCAACTGTAACATTGTCGAATGTATCGTAATCGTTCAGATTAGAATTCGAATCTATTATATCGCCCGTTGCGAACTGACTGAAATACTCCGTGTCAGGTACAGGAAACTCAACGGGATCGACACCCAATATAACATTATCTTCCGCATCCTCACCTGTATCTCCCCCGATCTCGGAGTTTTCTCCAATGTCGTATGTAGCAAGAGGGTTGACGATGTGCACGTTACCGGCAACAGTACCCTGGTCATCTATCGCAAAGGAATTTCCGACGATTGAAGTGTCGATAAAAACATCCGATTCCACTGCCAGGTTTACAGAGAGAAGTTCTGTTTGCCCGGTCATCAGAAGGGGACCCTTTGTTGCCACGCCGTAATCGAATACGCTATTGCCTTTGCCGGTCAAATTAAAATCACTTCGAATTTTACGTTTGATACTTCCATTTCTACCGGTAACATCTGCCCGCCAATAATCGGAAAATATCGTTATCTGCGCACTGAAGTTTTCCGATGATGTCGAATCCAGAGGAACACTCGCCAGGGTAATTACACCGCCCGTAACAGTTGCAGTGATATTCGTTAAACCTTTGACAGCAAGTTGGTCCTGTATCCCGCTTTCTATCGAGGAAGGCACTGTCATATCGTCAAGAAAATACCTCACTACCTCAACCCCTGAATGTGTATTGACCAGTGCGACGTTTCCCTGCCGATGATTGTCCGCCAATTGCGCGTTTGCCGAGGACATCGCCAGCATCGCAACTGAAAATGATGCGAATATCGCCATAAACATCAAAGCCACGATCATTACAACGCCTTGACGATTTTTATTATTTTTTTCACGTAACGTTTTCATCTTGATAGCCTCGTATACCGCATATCTTGCGGTATGTAAAATATGCAAAACAAAACCCTGTCAGGCAAGTTCTGGACAATATGCCATTATATACGGCAAAGGGGTAGTCCGATAACTGTAAGGCCTGGGTTGATGTATACAAACTTGAAGAGTTTACGCAGCTCAAAAGAGAGGTAGATACCTGCAGTTTTTTTTTATAAAAAAAAGCCGTCCAGAGCAAAAACACTCCGGACCGGCTTAATATAATTTCATCATACGAAAACATAAGTTTTCTAAAGGATAGCTCTAAAACTTATACTTCAAGCTCAAACCGGTCCAGTACTCATCCTGCGTGTTGATAGAATCATCCCACGAAGACTGATAGTTGAAACTTGGCGTAAACGTAAGACTCTCATTGAGGGGAAAGTCAAGAGCCACTGTAAATACCGCATGCGACCAGTCGTGATCGGCAGCGTTTCCGGCAGGACCTACGCTGCAGTTATAAACGGTATGCACGCCAAACTGCAGCTTTTGCGTCTCATTGGCATTGATAAGCCCGGGGATCATCATATCATAGTTAAGTGCAAAAACATGTGCCCATCCGCCGTTATCTGTATTGAACGCATTGCTTCTGGATGGCCAGGAAACAAACGCTGCATAACTTGGAACAACTCCGCCCGGTAAAAGTTTTGGCCAGGCAAAACCGGCAAACGCTTCCTGGAAATGTCCGCCGGATCCGGCAGGGGCAGATCCTTTCTGAGGCTCATCCGGATAACTGAAGTAAGAATACCCGGTCTTGTAAGCCGTGGCATATGCTTCATCGGCCCAAAGCATGTTCTTGTAATACAGTGTATAGCTAAGCCATTCGCTGTTCTCGAAGCCGCTCTGATTTGCCCGCGACATCCAGATATTGGCTCCGAAACCGGTCCCAAACAGATCCAGATCGACGCTCGGCTGAAATGCGCTATGGTTTTGACCGTAAGCATCGTAACCACGCCATATGAATCGGCTGATGTAAGACACATCAAAAGTACCATGCAGTTCGCCATCAGACTCTGCCGCAACCGACATCGAGCAAGCCGCAATAATGGTGATCAGTATAATTACCTTCTTCATTTACTACTCCCTTTCAAACAAATAACAAAAATTACGCAACAGCAACCATGCCGTTGCTTTCATTGTTGACAAGTTCTAATAAAACTACCGCTTTCCGCTTTTTCGCTCATCTGCTTTGGGATAATCTTTAAGACATGTTTTCGGTCTTGCCCAACTCTTCGTCAGGCAGGCTATTCGCAAAGATACCGCAGTTAAAACAAAAATAAAACAGTCACTCAAAACCGCGGAAAGATTATATGCTATCGGGACAGTTGATGCAAGAGGCAAAAAGAAGACAATTTTTATGTCGATTATGTTTGTGTCTATAACTTTATCGATCAGTGTTTCTCTCGCGTTCTTTGGGTTTTGGATTGGGCAGACTTTCCAGGATCTGCTGAGTTTTGTAATACGATCTTTTCGGTCGAAACTTTCTATCCCAAAAACTTCGGACAACAAGTTTCTTATTTTTGTAATGCCGTTGATCCTCCAGTTCCCAAAGGTTCCAGGTCACCACGCCTGTGTCCCTTTTTGACAGAACGGTTTTTATAATGTTTCCATAAATTTCAGAATACTCGCCCTGTTTATCGGATTGGCCGAGCCGGTCAAAGATATTGTTTTCAGTAACGTGAAATTCCAGCTCATTTTTATGTGCCCACGTAATCAATCTACCCAGAAAGCGAATGTTTTCACTGTCCATCGACCAGTCCGCTGCCTTGACTTCTCTTATGTGTCCCTGCCATCCGATACCGTCAACACGCAATCCGCGACCGCGCAGGTAACGCACAAGATCCTTGACCCGGTTCCAGATCTTATCGCTCATCTCGCCATGCTGATTGATAACCAGCTTAATGTCAGGTGCATTTTTATTAGCGATCTCAAAAGCCTGAATAATATAAAGAGGTACGCTGCCGCCCAGTGCCGAAAACTTCGACGGTATATCATTTTCAAAACCGATTTTTGGCCAGGGGTTTTCCCACTTATTATTGCCCGGAAGCGGCATCATCCATTGGCCCGACCTATCAACTGTCTCGTTAACAACGTCCATCCATCGCACACTTTTTTTGCCGTTGTAACGCTTGCATAACGCCGTCATATATTCGCGAAGATTCTCCTCAAGCTCTGATTTGGTTCTGTCGTCACCCTTTGCCCATGGCGAGCACTGAGGGCTGATCGGACCGTGAATACGGATCAGCTGATTATTTTCTTCGGCATATTTAACCCAGCCGTCAGCATATTTCCAATCCCACTTACCTGGTGCCGGGTGAACACGGTGCTGTTTGAAATCATTCTCAGGTGTGATGTAGCCGAACTCCTGCCTGAGAATATCCCCGGCAGGGCCCTTAAGTTGTGTAAACGAAGTCGTCGCCCCGACATGCACATTACCGTCCGGCAGTTTTTCCGCCAGGATCTGACGCAAACGGCGCCCCTTTGGGGTTACTGTTTCGGCGGTTACATAAAAATTAAAACAAGCGATAAAGATTGCACAGGCTGTTATAGTCTTCTTCATTTTCACTTTCTTGAACTGAGAAATTCGGATTAAATATTTTTTCTGCCGCAGGCGAACAGTTTTTCAGAACACCCTATCAAAATAACAGAAAAAAACGAATTTAGCTACAGATTATTGTTTCTTAAGGTGAATAATCAACCAATTGAGCCGCTATTCCGCTTTCTGGGACGATTTTCCCGGTATGGGATTGTAAAAGCGGAATTTTTCTTGTATCATGCGTGAGTTTGTAAAAATCTTGCCATTTGTTTTATTAACTGGGATGTTTTGCGATTAGATAGAGAGGTTTTTATGCCGCATAAGGTGATATCGAAGATCACACTTTCGGAAAATGTATTTCGGATGAAGGTTCAGGCTCCCCTGGTCGCCAAAGCCAGAAAACCGGGACAGTTTGTGATAGTTGGTGTAAACGAAGAATACGGTGAACGAATACCCCTTACTATTGCAGGTGCAGATCCCGGCAACGGAACCATAGAGCTTATCTTCCAGCGTGTAGGCAAAAGCACTTCACAGATGGCAGACATGAACGAAGGTGACGAACTCGCTTATATCGCAGGCCCACTCGGTCAGCCCACACATGTCGAAAAACTCGGAACTGTCGTCTGCATCGGCGGCGGTATCGGAAACGCTCCCTTGCTTCCGATCGCAACTGCCATGAAGAAAGCCGGAAACAAAATCATAAGCATAATCGGCGCCCGAACAAAGGAACTCTTGATACTCGAAGATGATTTCAAAGCCATAAGCGATGAGTTGATCGTCGTAACAGACGACGGCTCATACGGCAGAAAGGGCCTGGTAACAGAACCTTTAAAAGAAATATGTCAGAAGGAAAAGCCCAACCTGGCAGTCGCGATAGGCCCTGCGATAATGATGAAGTTCTGTTGCAAGACAACGAAAGAATTTGACGTCCCTACCGTCGTTTCATTGAATACCATCATGGTAGACGGAACTGGTATGTGCGGCGGATGCCGTGTTGAAGTCGGCGGTGAAACAAAGTTCGTCTGTGTTGACGGCCCGGAGTTTGACGGCCACAAAGTCGATTTTGACCAGATGC
The DNA here is from genome assembly GCA_030671565.1 of Anaerohalosphaeraceae bacterium. The sequence continues at coordinate 1,456 of DAOVIC010000050.1, read as the reverse complement.
TGAAACGACTCGGTGCATACAAAGAACAGGAACAAAAGGCACACGAACAATACCAGAAGCACAGGTGTAAAATTGGATTGGATCGCTAACTTAGAGGTTCTCGTAATATAAAGGTTTTTGTTGTGACTGACGATAAAAAATTACTGGAAGATATTCTTCAAAGAGAAGCAAACGGCCAGCTGAGGCCAAAAGACCGGTACGAAATACCAAGCCAGCCAATGCCCGTACAAGACGGCAAGGTAAGGCGAAACAACATAAGCGAAGTAGCCACCGGCTATACCGAACAGCAGGCACGCCTCGAAGCGATGCGATGTTTACGATGCAAGACCGCCCCATGCGTCAAGGGCTGCCCCGTAAAGATCAAAATACCCGAGTTTGTTACAGAAATAGCTCAGGGAAACTATCATAAGGCACTCGAAATACTAAAGCAGGATTCCCTCTTGCCCGCCGTCTGCGGACGTGTATGTCCCCAGGAGGTCCAGTGTCAGGAGTTCTGCACCGTCGGTAAAAAATTCAAGGACGTAGACCAGGCCGTCGCCATCGGCAGACTCGAAAGGTTTGCCGCAGACATGTGTTCCGACCAGGATTCTACTCCCAAGGTCGCACCGCCGACAGGTAAAAAAGTCGCCGTCATCGGTTCGGGCCCAGGCGGCATCGTCGTCGCTGCCGACGCCAGAAGAGCAGGACACGACGTCACACTCTTCGAAGCGTTCCACAAACCAGGCGGCGTACTCGTATACGGCATCCCAGAGTTCAGACTTCCAAAGGCGATCGTACAGAAAGAGATCGACGTACTCGAAAAAATGGGCGTAAAGACAATATGCAACTTCATCGTCGGAAGAACCAGAACAATAGAACAGCTGATGAAAGAGGACGGTTTCGATGCCGTCTATATCGGCGTAGGCGCAGGCCTGCCAAGTTTCATGAACATACCCGGCGAACAGCTAGTCGGTGTTTACAGTGCAAATGAGTACCTAACGCGTGCAAACCTGATGAAGGCCTACGAGTTCGGCACAGGAGGCGCAGACACACCGATAGCGATCTCCAAAAAGGTCGCAGTTCTAGGCGGTGGCAACGTCGCGATGGACTCAGCAAGAACAGCGATCCGTCTCGGCGCAGAAAAGGTATACCTCGTTTACAGAAGAAGCGAAAAAGAAATGCCCGCAAGAGTCGAAGAAGTACACCACGCAAAAGAAGAGGGCATCGATTTTAGAGTCCTGCAAAATCCAAAGCAGATTCTGGGAACCGAAGAAGGTTATGTAAAAGCACTCGAGTGCTTAAAATACGAACTGGGAGAACCGGACGATTCAGGCAGAAGGCGCCCCGTACCAATAGAAGGCAGCGAGTTCACCCTGGATGTCGACACCGTCATCGTCGCCATCGGCAACGGCGCAAACCCACTCATCCAGCAAACAACCCCGGGCCTCGAGTTCAACAAGTGGGGCAACATAATAGT
>DAOVIC010000086.1 GCA_030671565.1 Anaerohalosphaeraceae bacterium | reverse complement strand
GAAAAAGCCGAATGTTCTTTATATAATGTCGGACGATCACGCGGCAACGGCTATCGGTGCCTATGGCGGACGTTTGGCGAAGTTGAACCCTACGCCGACGCTGGATAAGTTGGCGAAAGAGGGGATGCTGCTGGAGAATTGTTTCTGTACGAATTCGATATGCAGCCCGAGCCGTGCGACGATACTTACCGGTCAGTACTGCCACGTTAACGGTGTCAAGAGCCTCGGTGGTAAGATTGAAAAGGACAGACAGTACCTGCCGCTTGAGTTTAAAAAGGCCGGCTATCAGACGGCGGCCATAGGAAAGTGGCATCTCGGCATCCAGCCGGAGGCGTTTGATTATTATAAGGTGCTGAGCGGCCAGGGTAAATATCACAATCCGGAGTTTGGCGAAAGAAAACAAGGCCAGTCCGCCGAGCTGCGAGTCAAGGAAGAAGGTTACAGTTCGGATGTGATAACGGATTCATCGCTAAAGTGGCTCAAAGATAGAGATACCAGTAAGCCGTTCTTTTTGATGTATCATTTCAAGGCTCCGCACGGGCCCTGGGACCATGCCGAACGCTATAACGATTTGTATGCCGACATTGAGATTGAGATACCGGAGCCTGCCAGTTTGTACGAACAGCCGGAATTCGGTTCCATAGCAACGCGCGGGCATAATGACGAGCTTTTGTTTGCGATCGGCTCTTCTATCGGCAAGAGGAATCGTCATCGCAGTCACATTGCAAAGGCTAAGCTTGAGGGCAAGGCTAGGGACTGGTATAAAGCTAAGGATGTTAGTGAAAAGGAAGCTAAGCATCTTGCATATCAGGATTATCTTAAGAAATATCTGCGGTGCGTTAAGGGGATCGATGACAACATAAAGCGGATGCTGGATTATCTTGCCGATGAGGGCTTGCTGGACGATACGGTGATCGTGTATACCTCCGATCAGGGTATGTTTCTGGGCGAACATGATTTTATCGATAAGCGGTGGATGTATGAGGAGTCTTTGCGAATGCCGTTTATTGTTCGTTATCCGAAGTCGATCAAGGCAGGCCGCAGGAGCGATGCGATAGTCAATAATACGGATTTTGCGCCGACGTTGCTGGATTTTGGCGGCGTTGGTACACCTGAGCAGATGCAGGGGAAAAGTTTTCGGCAGATACTGGAAACCGGCAAGGAACCGGCCGGCTGGAAGCAGGCGACATATTACCGTTACTGGCTGCACATGGCGCATCATCATAATCCGGCACACTTCGGCATAAGAACCAAGGAACATAAGTTGATATTCTTTTATGGTCTGTCGGAGAAAGGCAATAAAAACCAGACGCCGCCCGGCTGGGAACTTTATGATATTAAAAAAGATCCCTTTGAAACGATAAACGTTTACGGTAAGTCAGAATACAAAGATGTGGTTAAGAAGTTAAAGCGCCAGCTTATCGAATTGCGCAAAGAAATTGGCGACAGCGACAAGGGCCACCCGGCTATCCAGAAGGTGATCGACGAGCACTGGGAAGGCGGCGAAGATACCGCAAGAGAGATTTCGCACAAGGCGGTTAAGTACTGGGAGAACTACAGCAAGAACAAGAAGAAGGACAAGGAAAAAAACAATAAAAGGCATTAGTCGGCAACGGGCGGCAGCTGCTTCAGTGAAGTGAGGTGGGCCGGCTGCCGGAAACAATGCCGCTGGTGTTGAGGTTTCCTTGCCAAAAGGAAAAATTTATTTGCAAACGTGGCTGATCGATCGCGACGTTTATTTTGTTTATATAACCCGGGTGTAGAGGAAGAAAGGATAGAAAATGATGAAACAGTTATTTAACATCGGTACACTTTTAATGCTGGGCTTCGTATTTATTATGCCATCCGGGAATCTGCTTGCACGGGAGGGCCAACCTTCGGAAAAGGTAAAAAAGGAAGTTTCAAGGAAGTATAAAGCGGAAGAAGGTTCAGATGTTGAAAAGAACAAAAAACTGGATAGCAAGTGGAAAATTACCGACGACCCGTCATTGCCCAGAGTTTTGATCCTGGGTGACTCAATATCCATAGGCTACACCCTCCAGGTCAGAGAACTGCTTAAGGGTAAAGCGAATATCCATCGCGCCTTGAATGAACAGGGGATCAAGGAGAATTGCGCGGGGACTACTCATGGACTTAAAAGAATCGACTTCTGGCTTGGTGAAAAGAAGTGGGATCTCATACACTTCAACTGGGGACTCCATGATCTGAAATACGTGAATGAAACGGGGCAGAAGGTTGACCCGAGTAAGGGCAGGCAGCAGGCTGTTCCTGATCAATACAGAAAAAACCTGGAGGTACTTGTTGAACGATTGAAAAAGACGGGGGCAAAACTTGTATTTGCTACCACGATACCCTATGTGGAAGGTTGCGCTGGACGCAAGGTAGGGGACGAACTTGTCTATAATAAGATCGCCAAAAAGATCATGGAAAAACATCAAGTGACGATAAACGACACATGGGCAGTAATTAACCCAAAATTGAAAGAGTATGCTAAAGAACGAAATGTCCATCTTAAAAAGGAAGGTACAACTGCCCTGTCGAAACATATCGCCAAAGTTATTGAAAAAGAATTGGGTTCGAAAGATATACCTTACTGGCTGTCTGAATATGAAGACGCTTATAAAAAAAATCCACGTAACGCTGCACGCAAATGGTTCAGTGAGACCAAGTTCGGTATGTTTGTGCATCTTGCCCTGGCAAGCCTCTGTGAAAACGGAAAAGCCGATTACGTTCTTTGGGAAGAGGGCCTTGCCGATGATCGGTTATTAAAGTTTGTCGGGGTGTCCAGAAATGAATACGAGTCAGCTGAAAACAAGGACCAGCTGTTGTTCGAAAGATATTTGCTTCCCGAATTCGATGCTGAAAAGATTTGCCAGCTTGCGGTAAAAGCTCAGATGAAATACGTGAACTTTACAACACTTCATTTGGGCAGATGCTTTAATTATGATACGAAAGTTTCATCGTTCAGCAGCGTAAACGCTCCGTGCAATCGTGATCTTGTAGCCGAAATGGCCGCGGCTTGTCAAAAATATGGCTTAGCTCTTTTTCTTTATCTCTCTCCGGAGTATGCTCAGGACAATCCCGATACAAGGCAAAGAAATCTTAATGTGATCAGGGAACTGCTCACTAATTACGGTCCGATTGCAGGTATCTGGTTCGATGGGATAGGATATTTTTATTCAAACCCGGGAAACTACACTAAATTGAAGGACACTTTTGATTACATTCGATCTATACAGCCTCATTGCCTTGTCTCTTTCAAAGAAGGCGCTATTTGTGCGGAAGATTTCATTTCCCCTGAACACTTCATGCTTCCTTTTGGGTATGACTGGGATACGACCGGCAGAGGCCAGCAATGGCAAATGCGCAAAGACAGATGGGATATCCAGAATGCTGAGCGTTGGAAGACCTGTAACCAGTACAAGCTAAGAGAAGTAAATACAGTGATGCAGGAATGTTTTAACCGCGATGCCGTTCATGTCAAAAGCGGATGGATCAATGACGAAAGTGCACGGCATCTTTCCGCTGACGAAGTATATTACTGGTTGACCTACGCTCGCTTTACAGGCTCAAACCTGCTGATGAATATTGGGCCACGAGCAGATGGTTCTATCCATCCCGATGATGTGGAAGCTTTGGAAGAAGTTGGACGAATAATACTAAAAAAAGGATGGCCGAAATTACATAATAATGTTAAAATTTCAAATTAACCTATCTAACTGCTGGAGTATTTTAAGTGAAATTCGAAAAGCTAATTGCTGCGATTCTATTTATGGTGTGTTCGGTGGGAGTTTTTGCGGCGAGGCAAGAGCCGGATTCCTATCCCGACGAAAATCGCGCACCGCTCGGCAAGGATGCCCAGGCTCGTGTTGTGGAGATGGAGGCGAATAAGTTCAGCCGCTCCCAGTTTCGGATGCCGGACGCGAAGTACCGCCCGTCGTGGGAGCAGCTTCGTCATCATCCCGTTCCGAAGTGGCTTCAGGACGGTAAGTTCGGAATATATACGCATTGGGGGCTGTATTCAATACCGGCCAACAACGAAGTCAGCAACACCTACGTCCGCTACATGTACAAGGAAGATGTTTCCGACGACAAAGGCAAAGGCGTAGTCGATTTTCACAAGGAACGCTATGGCGATCCGGTCGAGTTCGGATATTCTGATTTTACAAAACTTTTCAAGTGCGAAAAGTTCAGCGGTAAGGAATATGTCGAGATCATGAAGGACGCCGGAGCAAAGTTTGGCGGACTGTGCATTGTCCATCATGACGGCTTTTTGCTTTGGGACAGTGATGTGGTTCCCTGGAACGTCGGCAAGATGGGCCCGAAACGCGACATTTACGGTGAATTCGTCGCTGCAGCAAAGGCCGCCGATTTAAAAACCATAGCCACCTTCCACCATGCCCGCAGCTTCGGGTACGCAACCAGCAAACTTGATGCTGACGACTTTACCGCTGAAGAAAAAAGCAAACTGGACATCTTCAACCCGCGCTTTGATACATGGTTTTTCCCGAAGTGGGGAAAGGCCGACGCCAAACTCTTCAACAAACTTTGGCTGCAAAAGGTTCGCGAGGTTATCGACAAGTACAGCCCCGACTCGCTCTGGTTCGACGGCCTAAAGCCCAGCGATCACTGCACCGAACAGAGCCATGTCGACTTTATGAAATATTATTATGACAAAGCGGCCAGGTCGGGACAGGAAGTAACGGTTTTCAACAAACTGCCCGGCGGTAAACCGCCATCATTCAACTTCCCGCAGGGCGTAGGGATCAAGTGCTACGAAGGCGGGCGTGATCAGCCGCCGTATTCAACCGGTCCGTTTTTGGTCGACAAGGCAATCAGTTACCCCTGGAGCTACGTCGAGAACAAGCAATACAAGTTCGGCCCCGACTACCACGTCGACGCTCTCATCGACATGACCGCACGCGGCGGCTACTACTTTATGTCTCTGACCCCCATGGGCAACGGCGAAATCCCGCCTCGCGAAAAAGAGATCTGCGCCGAGATCGGAAAATGGCTGCGCATCAACGGCGACGCCATCTACGGTACGCGCATGTGGAAGATCGCTACCGAAGGGCCGCTTAATACCTTTATGTACAAGTCCGATAGGGGCATCATCTACTGGGACTACCGCGCAGCTGACAAGAAGGGCGAAATCCGCTTCACCAAAAAGGGCGAGTACATGTACGCCATTTTCCTCGACTGGTCAGACGGCGAATTCACCATCCGTTCACTCGGCAAGAATATGATCCCCAACGCCAGGATCGAAAGCATCGAGTTGCTCGGACACGACGGAAAACTGAACTACACCCAGCAGGCCGATGTGCTCGTTATCAAATCGCCGGCGAAGAAGCCGTGCGAATATGCCTACGCATTCAAGATCAAACTTTCCGGTGAAGTCGGCGATAAGATGGTTGTTGGCAAGCCCGTCACCATGGAAGAAGAACGCATGAGCTACGACGAGATCGATCAGAAGCATTTTAATATGGAAAACGCCGATATCGAACCCGGGGGCTTGTCGGAAAGCGTAAAGTAAAAACAAAACCCAAGCGAAAGAAATAATGGAGCTTGTGAAGCCCAGGTAACTAATCATATATTGGAGCATCACACATGAAACGACGGACTTTTCTTAGAAACACACTTTTAGGTGGCGCCATGTGCGCCGCTGGTGGCCCATTGTACGCAAAACCAAAACAGCCCAAACAACCCAACATCGTATTGCTTTTGACGGACGATCAGAGTTACCGGACACTTGGCTGCTACGGCAACACACAGGCCAAGTCGCCGAACCTCGACAAACTGGCCAAGGCGGGCATCGCCTTCGATTCTGCCTACGACACGACCGCAATCTGTATGGCCAGCCGCGCTCAGGTCATGACCGGCATGTACGAATACAAGACCGGCTGCAACTTCAGCCACGGACCGTTGTTGCGAGACAAGTGGAATCAGTACGCCTATCCGGTACTGCTTCGCAACGCAGGTTACCACACCGGTTTCGTCGGCAAGTTTGGTTTTGCGGTAGCCGATCCGGGCGGTAATTCGAACTACCACACCTATGATGCCCTGCCGATGGATTCGTTCGATGAGTGGTATGGCTGGACTGGGCAGGGCGAATACAAAACGGCCAACAATAAGTATGTCGCGCAATATGCAGAGAAGTACCCGCATGTCACTCGCGCGTGCGGCGCGGTTTCGCAAGATTTCATCAAGAGTGCGGCGAAAGAAAACAAGCCGTTCTGCCTTTCGGTTAGTTTCAAGGCCACCCACGGCCCGATGCGGCCCGATCCGTATTTCGACGACGTCTATGCCGACACGGTCTGGGCAGAACCAGCCAATTATGGCGAGGTCGGTGCGGCCCATCTTCCGCAGCAGGCAAAAAGCGGTCGTCAGTATCTCTCGAAGCGTGACTTCCGCCCGGAAAAATACCAGGAAACGATGCGCAAGTACTACCAGCTTGCCTATGGCATCGACTATGCCGTCGGCATGATTCGCGAGGAGTTGGAACGTCAGGGCGTGGCCGACAATACCGTGATACTTTACCTGACGGATAACGGTTACAGCTGCGGCGCGCACGCCATGGGCGGCAAGGTGCTCCCCTACGAGGAAGCGAGCCGCTCGCCTATGATCGCCTACGACCCCCGCCGCTCGGGCGGCAAACGTGTTAAGAGCGTAACTGGCAACATCGACATGGCACCGACGATCCTTGACCTGGCCGGACTGCCTATCCCAGAAATCATGGACGGTAAGAGCCTTGTGCCACTGCTCGAAAACCCAGCCGGACGCGTTCGCGAATCTATGCTGTTGATCAACGCCTGGGGGCCCACGCCGACCCATTCTCTGGCGGTTGTGGGAGAAGACTACAAATACATCCACTGGCCATTTGCTCAGGAAATGGAGCCCGCCGAAGAACTGTACCACCTGACGAGCGACCGCTACGAGATGCGCAACCTGGCGAACAACCCGAAAAACCGGGCAATCCTCAAGCGGATGCAAACTCGCTACGACGCGCATCTGGCGACATGGAAGGCCGAGGGCGTTCAGGAAAGCGGATATCCGCTGCATGCCACAGTCTACGACCGCCACTTGTCATGGGAAGAAAAGTTAGCAGCCATGGACAAAAAGACACGCCGCAAATATTTTGAATGGAATGACGCAAAAACCAAGCGAAAGAAATAATGGAAGCTTGTGAAGCCCAGGTAACTAATCATAGATTGGAACATCACGTATGAAACGACGGACTTTTCTCAGCTTAGAAAGAAAAGGCATGAAGAATATTTTAATTAGTTTAATCCTTATCTGTGTTTCGTGGTGCGGGGTTGGATATTCTCAAGCCGAAGAGATCGCGGTGACGGTTCGGGATGCGGGCGGGGTCTATACGCATGCTGATTACCCGGCGAACTTTTACGAACTGCCGAAGACGAAATACCCGGCTTCGCAAGAAGCCCGGGACGCATGGCGCAATCAGCGTTTCGGTCTTTTTATTCATTGGGGTATTTACGCGACACTGGAAGGTATGTGGAAAGGCGAGCAGATCCCGGATCTTGGAGAACAGATCCAGAGGCACGCAAAAATTCCCGGCAAGGAATATGTGCCGGTAGCGGCGCAGTTTAACCCGGTTAAATTCGACGCCCGAAGCTATGCCAGACTTGCAAAGGCTGCCGGCATGAAATATATCATCATCACCTCCAAGCATCATGACGGTTTTGCGATGTTCGATTCGAAGTACACAGACTTTGATATCATGGACGCGACGCCCTACAAGAAGGACATCAT
>DAOVIC010000147.1 GCA_030671565.1 Anaerohalosphaeraceae bacterium | reverse complement strand
GAACAAATTTTCGATGATTCAAGCGTAAAACGTCTGGGACTCGATAGACTCAAAAGAAATGCAGCCATCTGTTTAAAAAATGCAGCCGATCAAAATGAAAAATGACCTTGCTCTTACGGAACAAGGAAAACATCGCTTGAGTCATCCGGCGTCTCACTGCCGTGATATTGATCATGACCCTCAAGCGTATAGATATCGTCGCCGCCAATCACACGCTTCTTCTTGAAATCGACACTGCCGTCATAGAAGAGTACCGTCTGCCCCTTCATTGCATGGCTGCTGCTCATCGCTTCACGGAGACGCTCACTAAGAGAAATAACCTCAAACTTATCCCTGTCCCGCATCTGCCAGAATCGTTCGAAAATAGGATTGCGATCTGCCATCAGGACTGTCTTGCCCTTCCATTGCTGCCCGGCATTTTCCTCATTCATAAGCATATAGCTGTATGTAATGCTCTGTCTGGATGGGAAGTCGTGAAATTTCTCTTTCTGAACCTCACTGATCTCGGCAACCTGCCCGTCTTTTCGACCGGTACATACAAAGTCCTGGTCTTCAACATATCGCCCCTGAACAAGAAGCCAAAGATGCCGCGTATTGGACTCGTTCTCATCCTGCTGGTTCCCTACCTTCCACCACGGAGAACCCGCTGATGTCGTAACCGTAGGCAATGAACCTTCGTTTTCGTTGCCGTACCGCGCTACACCTTCGCCGACATGGCGAAGATTGCTTGCACACGCTACTTTGTGTGCATGCTGACGCATCGCCGCAGACATTTGAAACGAAAGGACAACAACAATAATTGCCGCCGCTGCAACCGCGCCAACATTAGACAGATTCTGCCATAACGTCTTATTATTTCGGCGGAAAACTCCACTGTCAACTGAAGCTGCCTTTGACTGCTCGGCTGCTATCAGCTTTTCCAGTTTCGTCCCGCTAGTTCTGCTTACCTCACCAGCCTTAGTCGCAGACGCCGCAAGTTTCAGACGCGCAACCGTCAACTCAACAAGATTATCCGGGCAGGGTTCGCACTTCGCTTCATTCAGGGGTTTTAGACTTGTCTCAAGTTGTGAATACAACTCTGCAGCTCGCTCGTCGGACGCTACCAGATCTCGCGCCTGATCGGTCCTGTCCAGGCTGCTGCAACGGAAGTAAAAGTCAAGAACCAAATCCTTTTCTTCTTTACTTAAACTGTGCATTAGATATTACTACTCCTATTAGCTTCTTTCCACTTTTTCATAAAATGCACCACGGCCGTATGAAGCCGGCTTTTAACGGTTCCAATTGGTATACTTAATATCTCTGCCATTTGTTTGTAAGAAAATTGCTCAAAATACGCTAAAATTAAAATTCCGCGTAAATTTTCCGGCATTTTGGCGATTACTTCACGGACTCGCTGGGCAGTTTCACTCCCGGAAGCCTCGTCAAGCGGCGTAGTTTTGTACGAAGTGAGCAGATTTACGACATCATCAACCGATACTCCCCCCGCGTCAGCTATCGCCCCCATCCCCATCGCACTCTCACGCTGCATCTTACGAAGAGCGTCCTTGGCCTTATTTGCCGCGATAGTGAACAGCCACGGATGCAATGGGCGAGAGACATCAAACTTGTCCTTGCTGCTGTAAAGCTGTAAAAAGGTCTCCTGGAATACATCTTCAACGAGATCCTGCCGATTCAAAAACCTCCTAAGGAAGGCGTAAAGCGGGTTTTTGTAACGAGTTACAATTTCCCGGAACGCATCCTCATCGCCCTCCTTATAGCGTTGAAGGAGTTGAGAATCAGTAATCTTGTCCCCGGACACATCTTTATTTACGGCCTTCGCCATTAAATTCCCCCGATATAACGACTATCTTTCAATAGAGTCATCGGCTTTTAACACCCAGCTATTAACAAACCAGCGGCACAACCCTTCAAAATACACCACTGGTACAATATTAACCCGCATGTCTTTGACGGACTACTTACACTGCTGTCGAACTTCTGCCAGCTTTTTACTCAGCCTCTTTACGAGAGCTGCGTTCTCGGGTTTTTCGGAAATGTTGACGTTTTCAGCCGGATCAGTTTCATGATCATAAAGCATCCTTGCATCCCTTTCGCCTTCGTCATTGATCCACTCGGTATATAGATATCTCTCTGTTCTTACAGACTCAGCGGCATGATACCTGCTAAATACCGCATCTTTGACCTTAGCCTTAGGATTCTTCAGGATCGGGACAAGGCTTTTGCCGTGCAGCTGATCGGGCTTATCCAGGCCTGCCAGGTCGCAAAGCGTCGGATATACATCGATGAATTCGGCAAGCGAATCAGATTTTTTATTCTTTTGCATACCAGGCGCCGAGAACATCAACGGTGCACGAAGCGAAGTGTTAAAGTTGCAGTGCTTGGCCCAAAGGGTATGCTCGCCGAGGTTCCAGCCATGGTCGCCCAGCAGTACGATAGCGGTGTTATCCCTTATGCCCAATTCGTCAAGTGTATCCAGAAGACGACCGATCTGGGCATCAATATAGGTGGTACTCGCATAGTAACCCTGGATTAATTTCCTGGCCAGGTCATCCGGCATTTCCTCTTTTTTAGGGATCCCAAAATAGCCTCTAAGCTCGTGCCACCCATGGAAAGCCTCTGCAGGAGCATCCTTGGGTCTGAACGCATTGTCTGCCAGATCGATCTTTTCAAGCGGGTACATATCCCAGTACTTTTTCGGTGCGTTAAACGGCAAATGAGGTTTAACCAACCCTGCCGCAAGGAAGAACGGCTTATCACTTTTGCTTAGACGCTTAAGGTCCTCGATAGTCTTATCGGTCATTTTACCGTCTCTGTAGGCACTGTCATCTACATCTGCGCATTCATAAGCAGGACCGGATTTAACTTTTTGAAGTTCGAGATTTTCAGCAAGCAGGTAGTCCCTCCAGTGGACGCTGTCAGGCTGAAATTGCGGTTCGGTCCAACTTTGGGTGCTGTCATCGTCATGATGGAATATCTTACCGTTCGAGATCGAATGATAACCGTTCTTCTTGAAGTGCTCACCCATCGTAACAGCATCCGGAGCATCTTTCTGGGCGTAAGTATAGTACGTCACAAAACGGTCCCTCGAAGGCCTTATCCCTGTAAACAAACTCGCCCTGGAAGCGCCGCAGACCGGAACCTGGCAATATGACTTTGAAAAAATAACACCTTCAGAAGCGAGCCTGTCAATATTAGGCGTGATCATTTGCTTACTGCCGTAACAGTTCAATTGCGGCCTGAGGTCATCGACGGCGATAAACAAAACATTCATGCGTTTTTTAGCATTTCTTTTAAAGCCCGCTGCAAGGCCGGCGCCGCCCAGACATAGCAAACTACTGCCCGCTGCTTTAAGAAACGATCTTCGTGTAAGAGAATTACTCATTTTAAAACCCTCGTAATAAATATAAAGTTAAATGGTCTTAGAGTTCAACAGACAACACTATCTTCTGTAAATTTTCATCACGGCAGGAATTGCCTACCATTATCTCAAATTCTCCAGGCTCTACTACATACTCCATGTTAATATCATAGAATGCCAGATGTTCAGGCGTTATTTCCAATGAAACTGTCTCAGTCTGCCCCGGCTCAAGGGTTATACGCTTAAAACCCTTCAATTCTTTTACCGGACGAGTCACAGAACTTATGCTGTCACGAATATACATCTGTACGACTTCATCGCCGCAGACTTTGCCGGTATTTGTAACATCAACCATGACGCAAGTTGAGCCGTCTGTTTTGATGCTGTCTTTTTCGAGCCTGGGTTTTCCGAATTCAAATTGAGTGTAGCTTAGCCCAAAACCGAAATCATAAAGCGGCTTTACATCATCGAAGAGATAACCCCGACGGGCCGAAGGTTTGTAATTGTAATAAGCCGGAACATGACCAACAGAATACGGAACGGTAATAGGAAGTTTACCGCCGGGATTAACATCGCCAAACAGAGTCTGCGCAACTGCCTTGCCGGTTTCCTGGCCAAGATACCAGCATTCAAAGATCGCAGCGACCTTTTCGGTAAGGTTTCGCACAGCCAACGGTCTTCCATTAAACAAAAGAGCTATTACAGGTTTGCCGGTCGCAGCAATTGCATCTACCAGTTCATCCTGCAAACCAACCATTTGCAGATCCGTTCGGTCACCCATGTGATTTACATCGTAAGCTTCGCGGGAGGTCTGCTCATTGCCGCCAATTGCGAGAACAACGACATCGGCTTTTTCTGCCGCCTT
>DAOVIC010000196.1 GCA_030671565.1 Anaerohalosphaeraceae bacterium | reverse complement strand
CAGCGGATGGCTGATTGCAGCAAGCTGATCCTGATTTTTATCAGGGACACAGCACTAAACTAGCTGCGAGCAGCAAAAGCCCTTGCCAGCGTCACCGCCCATCCGCAGGCAAAAATGATCGCCGCAGAAAGCAGGACATATTTTACCGCACTGGAAACCGAAACACCAGCCGGGAGCACCCGGCTGCCGAAAATAGCCCGGCAAAGACACAAAAGGCCAATACCCGCAACTGCAACGCACATAACGGCACCGGCAGGCTGGATATAGAATGCCTTAATAAAATGCCCGCTTACAAAATACAGCGAAGAAGTCGTAATTCCGCACCCGGGACACGGCAAACCGTGACGCTGTTGAAATCCGCAAATGCCGAACAATCTCTCCAGGTCGACATCACCGCGCGAGCTGACCCATAAAAAGACAAAAAACCCTGCAATTACGGCAAAAACAGAGAAACAAACAATTCTCTGGTAAATCGTAACTTTAGCCGGTATCTTGCCGATATTCGAATGTGAACTTGATTTCATAATTACAAAGATAAGAATCTACCTTACATCTGTCAAGTTGAAAGGACCCGAAATGGACCTGACTAGCACCGAAATCCGACCGATTCTCGAATTAGCAACCGTTGCCGCCCGCCTTGCCGGCCAGCGGGCGATGGAAGAAATGAAATTTACGACCACATCCATCAAAACTGATGACACAATGGTCACCGAAGCTGACCGTAAATGCCAAAAGATCATCATGGACCATATAAAAGAACAATACCCCGATCACGGTTTTATCGCCGAGGAAGGTAAACCCTCAACCCCCCTGATTCAGCCGCCCCGCGGAGATGAAGACATTTGGTGGGTGATCGACCCGATAGACGGAACCAACAACTACGCCCAGGGAATGATGACATTTACAGTCAGTATCGCCGCATTCAAGGAAAATACGCCCATCGTCGCCGCGATCTACGAACCGGCAACAGACTCGATGTTCACAACATCAAAAAACGCCGATACCCAGTTAAATATGTCCCGCATAAACGTAAGCGACAAGCAGATCGATCGCTTTTCAAGCTTCGGTATCGACAGCCACTTTAAACCGGAAATGGCCCCGCTAATTATGAACCTCATGCAAAAAACACGTTTCAGAAATCTCGGTTCGACCGCCCTGCACCTCGCTTATGTTGCAAAAGGAGCAATGATAGGTACGATCACAACGGTAGCAAAACTATGGGACATAGCTGCCGGCACACTGCTGATCGAAAACGCGGGAGGCAAAGTAACGGACTTAAAAGGAAACAACATCTTCCCGCTTAAAGACATGCAAACAGCGGCATCGCAAAGCTACCATACGCTTGCGACAAACAAAAAAGTACATCAGGATTTTTTAAAGATCATCGTCGAATAAGATTATACCAATCGAAATGCTAACCGTATCGCAGGAGTAGGGCCCATATGAAAAGGTGGTTATTTTTTTTAACTGTGTCGTGTAGTTTGTTTCTCGCACAGGCAATCGCCGGACAGAAGCAGGATTTGAAACTGCAACTGCTGCTCGATGAGCGGAGACCGCTTGTTCAGGACTGCTTCGGAGCCAACTGTCTGCTGCTCAATCGTCCAGTCTGGTACGACCATCCGGCTTTTGTGAAGAGATACGAAGAATCAAACGCTCCATTCTTCCGCTTCCCCGGCGGAACTCCGGCAAACTATTACAATCCGGAAACCGGGACGGTGGACAATGTCAAAGAATCGAATCGCACCTTTTCTCATAACTATGACGCACTAAAACCGGATAAATTTTTTGAATTCGCACAAAAAACCGGAGCCCGCTACAGCATAGTACTCAACGTATGCACACGAACCGTAGAACAGAACCGAACCTGGCTTCTGGAGGTTGCAAAGAAGGGTCATCGGATACCCTGTTTTGAAATTGGAAACGAAGTATACTTCGGAATCTACAGTTGGGCCTTCCCAAAACCGCAAGACTATTTACAGCGGGCAAAAAAAACCACAGCCATGATTCGCAGCATCTTTCCCGATGCCAAAGTCGGCGTAGTGGTGCCAAGCCATCTGTATACGACCGAATTGTTTCTCGACGAAGACCAGCCCATCAGAATGGAACGCCAACAGCAATGGCTGGAAATGCTCGAGGGACACACATTTTTCGATGCAGTCGTAGTCCATCTCTATTCGCGGACAGGGATGGACGGCGACGTAAAACAAAAAGATTTCCTGCCATTTACCGAGTCGTACCAGAATGCGGTG
>DAOVIC010000182.1 GCA_030671565.1 Anaerohalosphaeraceae bacterium | reverse complement strand
CCGATATGTCCTGAGCGATAGTGTCGGTTGCGGTGATCTTCGTGCCCCTAAATCCCACCATCACCATCTGCCCGATCTTTTTGTCGAGTTGGCGATTATCGCTTATTGACGCATTGCAGCCTGCAATTACAAGAGCGATCAGCAGAAGAGATTTTGTAATCCTGCGCATCAACTACCTTCTTCTTTATTTTTTGATGGTTATCGGCTCGTCTTTTGTTCCGGCGTAGAAGACTATTATTTCTGCCGGCTTATCGCCGTCATTGCGTCCATAGTGCCATTTGTTCGATACCTCAATGAGGCCCTCGCCCGCCTTTAGGTGCAGAGTTTCCTGCTGGTCGGTAGTGACAGTCAGTTGCCCTTCGAGCAGGACGCCGGCATTTATCACCGGGTGCTGATGCAGCGGCAATTCGGTTTTTGGCGGAATGACAATACGCAGTATCGTTATCTCCGGCGCTGCTTCGGGGTAGCCTGGCAGGACGCTGCCGTCCCAGCTCTGCCCGGACTTTGCCAGCGTTTGAACTTCGATCTTGCCGCTGCTGTGGTGCGCACAGCCTGAAAGCACTGCCGCTGCCAGTATTATCGTTACAGTTAAAAATCGTTTCATCGTCAACTCTCTTTCCGATAGGTTTTCTTTTCCAACGGTCTTAATGTCCTGTTTTATTGCCGATCTTGCGGTTTGTCGGTAACTCCATGTCCGGGCAGATACTTACTTTGTCAGGAGGTCGAATTCTTTCGGGCTTAGACAATGTCTTAGCTGCTGCAGCGATACCAGTTCGATCTGGCGGACACGTTCTTTTGACAGGTTCAGTGTCCTGCCTATCTCTTCGAGTGTTTTTGCTTTTTTGCCTATCCGGTTTCCATCGAGCCCGAAATGGTTTCGTATTATGTACTGCTGGCGTTCGTTCAGGTTGTCGGTTATCACCTGTTCGAGGCTTCTGTGGGCACGTTCGACCGCTGCGATGTCCGCGACGTTTGCATATCTCATATCCTGTTGAATATTTGCCATGTCTGTGGCATTCGACTTGTCCGGTCTTGTTGTTTCGGCGGGGATATTGCGTGCGAAATCTTTTGCGATAGCCCACGTTGCGTATGTGCTGAAACGGTAACCGCGGGCGTAGTCGAATTTTTCCACCGCCCGCATCAGCGAGAAATTTCCTTCACTGATAAGGTCGGGCATTTGTGCTCCGGTTCCAAGGTGCCTGTTAGCGATGCTTACCACAAGTCCCAGGTTTGCTTCGATGATAACTTTTTTTGTTTCCTCAGCCAGTGTAAGAGACCGTTCGATCTGAGTGATCAACTTTCCGGAAGGATTGGGAAGTTTTATCTTCTTTGATCCCAGAAAGGCAAGATGTTTAAGATAGTTATACCTGCGGAACAGTTCCACTTCCTGTTGCCGGTTGAGCAGATACCCTTTTTTGCTTTTAAGCTTTGTGATAAGTTTATTGCTTTCAGTGAAGATGACATCGGAGGCATCGTCGTTCAGAAACTCGGCGTTGTCTATGTATTCGATCTTCTGCCGCTGCAGTTTTTTCGCTCGCCGTTGATTTATGATCCTGTAGATGGAGCTTTTGCTGCGGTGGAACCTGGCCATAAGTTCTGTTATCTGGGTTTCCTGCTTGTGCAGGCGATAGATGAGTTTCGCTTCTTTGGGCTTGATCGCCCCAGCCGGTTTCGAAAAAATACTCTTGCCGGTTTTGTTTTCATGATCGATAAGGGTATAGCGGATCGTCTCGCGTGCACGTTTTGTTTGCTCGGCGATACGGAGAATTATCTGGTATCTGCTAAGGTCCGTTTTTTGTGCAAACTCGGTTGCAAGTTTTATGATGTTTTGTTTTTCTTCGCCATCGAGTTGACTGAATTTTTGTGCACTGGCGATTAGCTCAGGGTTGTTCTTAAAGAACCTGTCAATATCTGACTGGAGAAAACCGAGCCCCCGTTTTCCATCAGGAAAGATAAAGGTCGTCGCCGTCAGGCCCTTCTGCCTCCATCTTTGAATAGTTTTCTCCGATACCGACAAACGTAATGCGATATCCTTTATGCTGCAGATCGTTTCGCCCTGTTCGCTTGCGGAAATGGCTAGTTCTCTGCTGAGCTTTGTCATGAACAGCTTAAGGTCATGGGCAAGTACGTATCCTTTGACGGATTCGGGGTGTTCGCTGCTTTTGGGTCTGTATTCAGTGATCTTAAAGCAAATGAACTCAAACGGATACTCGAGATCATCGTCGATAGATGCAGCGAGATCTTTCGCAGCGTTCAGTTGCTTTTCCTTTTGTTCCCTTGGAGCAAACCGCAGCTCTTGAAACAATTGGTCGAGTAGTTTATTCAGTACACGTGCCAAATTGCACTTCCAGACTAATCTTAACCATAATCTGAATTAGATGTATTCTACAGCCTTGTCAAGTCTATTATCTCCTCTTGCGGTGCTAAAATCAAGGAGAAATAAAAAATTTCTTAATTAACCAGGTGTCCATCGCGGGCGGGTATGGGTAAAAAAAACAGCGCCCAGAGCGGACGCTGTTTAGAATGCGAAATATGTCGTTTTTATTAAAGGAGAGATTTTGCGACATCGACAGCGGTAGCTGCGTCGGCAGCATAGCCGTCTGCACCTATTTTGTCGGCATACCCCTGTGTGATAGGTGCTCCGCCGATTATGACCTTTGCGGTAATGTCCGATTCCTTGAACAGTTTTATCGCCGACTCCATCGCCGGCATAGTTGTTGTCAGCAGGGCACTTAGTCCGATGATCTGGGCGCCGCATTCTTTGGCTTTTTCCGCAAATGTCTCTGATGAAACATCAACGCCAAGGTCTGTCACGTCAAAACCGGCGCCTTTG
>DAOVIC010000185.1 GCA_030671565.1 Anaerohalosphaeraceae bacterium | reverse complement strand
TTGAGCGGCAAGTAGAAGATTTTTGCGTTCCGTCAAGGAAGACAAATCAGCCTTAGTTGAAGCTAAGGCGGCTTTTGTCTGACGCCGACCGGAATCAAAAAGATTCGCTTGTCCGACAAAATGAATTTTTAGAGGTTCCCTTTAATATTGTTTCGGCTGAGCACCCTGAATAACCTACAATTTAACCGTTATGTACATGTCTGGTATTTTGGCATAGTATCGGCCTGCTTGCTATTCGATGTGCATTACGCCCTGTTTTTTGTCCGCATCGAGCGAGGATCTTTTTAGTATGTCGAACAGTTTTCTTGGGCGGGGTATCTTGTGGAAGTCGAACTCGGGGTCCGTCTGGTCCTTTGTGAAGATCGTCACGGTTCCTATTCCGAAGGCGCAATCCAGTATCGATCTGTGCATCTGGAGGTCTATTACGCGGAACATGTCGATATTATCGACCCTTCTTGAGAAGATACCTCGCGACCATTCGATGCGGTCCGGTGTTATTTCATAGCAGATGGTTTTCAGGGTTGCGATGCGGTATATGGTTACGAAGAACGCGAGGATGGCGAGTACGGTGGCGGCGAGCGAGCGGTAATGCTCGAAGGCAAGGTACTGCGCATCTGATGTTTCTTCGGAGCCGGCTAATAAGGGCAGGATGTGGTCCTCAATGGGAAAGCTGTTCAGTGCGAAGGCCAGGGCAAGGATCAGGGAGGCCCGGATGATAGTGCCTACGGCAGCGAAAATGGATGGGCTTTCACGGAAGAGTATGCCCGAGTCGTCTTCATCGGCATTGCCGTCGTTGTCTTCGGAGCGGGGATTTGCGATGGAGGGGTGGTTTTTTCCTACGAGAAATTCGGAGCAGAAGCGGCATTTTACGGCGACAGATTTTATTATTTCACCGCAGAATGGGCATGGTTTTGTTTTGTTGGAACTTCTTGTCGGCATTTGGATTTCCGGTTTTAAGCCATTGAAAGGGCCGCTATTTCACTTAACTTAATTATCGGGATATGGCCTGCTTTGGCATTAGAAATCGGTTTAGAAGGCGGATATTGGGCATGATGTACGGGTTTTTTGTTGTTTTGCTATTTGAAGCCCTTTCTGGTACAATGCTTTGCTGTTACTGTATTTAGGTGTTTTTTTGCGGAGATATTGCTTTGGCTTTACCTGTTGTTGCTATTGTTGGTCGTCCCAATGTGGGTAAGAGTAGCTTGCTTAATTGTATAAGCGGCAAGATGGTTAGTATCGTCGAGCCGACCGCCGGCGTTACGCGCGATCGGGTCAGCGTTATTGTCGAACATGGTGAGCGGTTTTTTGAGCTTATCGATACCGGCGGGTATGGGATCGTCGACCATGAGGATCTGACGGAACATGTCGACGCGCAGATACATCAGGCGATAGAGGGTGCCGACCTTGTTCTGTTCGTAGTTGACGTTCGGGACGGGATCATGCCCCTCGATACGGAGATGGCCCGCAAGCTTCGCAAGGAAGGGCTTAACGTGATCCTTGTCGCAAATAAAGCCGATACCACAAAAATTGCTTCAGGTGCGGGCGAATTTGTGCGGCTTGGTTTTGGGGAGGCTTTTTGTGTCTCGGCTGCCAATATCGTAAACAAACAGCCGCTGCTCGAAAATATCGTCGACGCGCTCGATCACCTGCCGATGGAAGCGCCTAAAAAGGACGAGATGAAGATCGCCATCGTTGGTAAACGCAACGCGGGCAAGAGTTCGTTTATCAATTCTATCGTCGGCGAAGATCGGGTTATTGCCAGCGAAGTTGCCGGGACCACTCGTGATGCTATCGATGTTCGTTTCGAGCGCGACGGTCAGCAGTTTTTGGTTATAGACACAGCCGGCGTTCGCAAGAAAAGCAAGATCGCCGACAATATAGAGTTCTACGGATTTTCGCGGGCGATGCGGAGTATTAAACGCGCCGACGTTGTATTGTTCATGATGGACGCGACGACGAAGCTGGCGCAGGCGGACAAGAAGCTTGGCCATGCGATCACCGAAGAGTATAAGGCTTGCGTGCTGGTCGTTAACAAGTGGGACCTTGCGAAGGATCATGCCGACACCGAGGACTATGCCGATTATATTACCGAGATGCTGCCGGGCCTGCGGACTGCACCGATAGCTTTTACGACAGCAACCGACGGCAAGAATACACAGAGCGTACTCGACCTGGCGTCGGAGATATTTAAGCAGGCAACTACGGAAGTGCCGACGGCGAAGCTGAACAAGGTGATAGAAGAGGTCAACTTAAGAAAAATAAGCGGGTCGAAAAAACGCAAGGGGATCCCGAGGATATTTTATGGACCGCAGGTTGCGGTTTCACCGGTAAGTATACTTCTGTTCGTCAATCGGCCCGAGCTGTTCGACACGAACTTTATGCGGTTCGCAACAAACATGTTCCAGGAAATGCTCGGACTGGAGGAAGTACCAGTACGCCTCATGCTAAGAGCAAGACACGCAGCAGGAAAAAGATAAAGTTAATTCGCCTCTTTAGCAATCCCATTCAAACATTCAACAACCAGATGAACGTGCGTTGAGGGATTACACTTCGTAAGATCACTTTCATTATGATGCTGATCCCGCAATATAGCTTTTGAATTCCTGATAGCCCTGGCGGTGGATGGATATATAACATCAAAAATCTTATCGCTTCCCTTGCTGTAACCCTTTATATGGTTTTTCTTAAGATAAGCCTCCACACTCTTG
>DAOVIC010000210.1 GCA_030671565.1 Anaerohalosphaeraceae bacterium | reverse complement strand
CCTGAACATCCACAAGGAAAGCTTTTATTTCAGAAGTATCTTTTGCATAAAAAAGATTCTTGTCGGAATTCGCTCTTTTCATAATATCATAGCCGTTATGCTTGCCTGTTGGTTTTGCAAAGAAATAGGGCTGAGATTCACTGCCGAGTTTGTAAAGAATATTATTTTCAACCTTAGAGCCGACTTCAGTTTCGTTCTTGAAAACAATTTCCGGCAGATAGCCCACGATGACATTATTTGTTATTCTGTTGCGATGCTTCAAGAGTATACCGCCGCCGAAAACGATATTGTCTTCAACAACAGATTCCTGCTGATCGTCATCGAAGCGAATTTCGTTATGCGCGCCTGGAGAGTTATAGATGAGGTTGCGGCGGACGACATTATTATATCCGGCACATGAAAAGTATATCGCATTTCCGTCGCCAAGAGTCTGCAGCACATCATGCATCTCGTTGTCCTGAACAAGTGTATTCCTTGTATGCGCAAAACGCTCAACGTCGGCTGCAGTTTGCGGAGTTCCGACCTCATCCCAGCGAATAGTAAGCATATTCTCTCGCAGGTCCCTGGGAATAAGCCCTTTCTGCGTCCACTTCACCGGGTCGATTATGTCAAAGTAACGCGGGCGTACGCCGCTAAGCACGATACCGTCATACGGCAGATGATGAATATAGTTGTTGAGGATTTTAGTGTCGCCGCTTTGCCATACAAAGATGCCCGGTGCATGCCAGAATAAAGTAGCAGTATGATGTATATGGTTGTTCTGGACGAGATGGCCTTTGTTTACGTCTTTAAGACCCGGCCCGTATCCGCAAAGAAGAACCGCCGTGCCGCCAAGGTTATAGATATGGTTTCCTGTGATCCTGCAGTTCTGGGCATACAGATCAGCACGTACTGCCGATGATCCGGCATTGCGGAAGGTGCAATCCTCAACAGAGCAGTTGACCGCACCGCGGAAACGCACCATCGCGTTATCCTTGTCATACATATCCCAGTCATGCTGAATGCCCTTGTCCGCATTCGTCCACACATCACGGTCGGCACATGTAAAAGTCAAGCCCTTGAAAGTGATCCCATTGACCGGCACATCACCGGTAAGGGCCTCGACGTTCTTGCCTTCGACCAGGAACAATTCACGGAGTCTCGGTGCATAAATATCTTCCGGCTTATCGGTTTTGGGCCAGAGATACAGCCGGCCTTCCTGGGTATTCAAAACCCATTCACCCGGTTCATCGAGTTCCTCCAGTACATTCTCAACCCAACACGTATCGTGCCACGGTTTGTTTTTAACATCGGAAAGCCTGTAAGTCCCCTGGATGGCGGTTTTGGCAATGCCTTTGCTTACATCGACCGATGCCAGCGGCAAATAATTCACCAGCCACTGATGATTAGGACGGATAAGTATCTCGACATCTTCAAGATTTGACCAGTTCTTTAACACGCCCTTTGGAAAATGAAGCGTATCGCGGACTTCCCAGCGTTTTTCACGGATCACGCCTGTTTCGGTCGGCTCAAAACCTTTAGACCGGGCACGAGCAAGCATCTCCTCGCCAGAGTAAAGAGTTTTAAAACTCCACTTGCCACCCTTTGTTTTAGCCACGTCGGCGACGTAGACTTTACCGCGAGCCGACGCTGCCAAAGCTGCTGGATTTTTTTTAAGTTTTTTCCAGCCGGTGATTTTCTGCCCCGACGTGATAATCGGTTCCTCATCACCGAAGGCCGCGTAGGTTATACTTTTCCCTTCAGGTGCCGAATCGGCAAGTGAAAAAACCACCGTATCGCTTATGCGGTAGCTGCCCCCACGCAAATAAACGACAACATCATTTTTAAGGCCTTTAGCAATCAAT
>DAOVIC010000127.1 GCA_030671565.1 Anaerohalosphaeraceae bacterium | reverse complement strand
GCATCGGCATGCCCGCCGAACTCCCAGCCTTTATTAACGAACGAATCCATCGCCTCTCGCGTCTTAAAGATTATCAATTGACGAAAGTCCTTGGCCCCGATCCCAAGACCAACTCCCCCAAGCCCCATCTTCATATAAGTCTTCTTACCGGTAGCGTTATCGACCACAACCCCATACCCGTTACCGGCACTGACCAGGATAACGTTAATATTCACATTACTGAACACACCGTAACCCGGCGACTCTTCAAGTTTTTTCTTTACCTCAGGATATTTTTCAACCATGTCATCGACCACAGTGTCACGAAGTTCCGTGATATACTGTCTTTTTTCAGCCGCAGTTTTACCCCCAGCCGAACTGCACCCGCTCGATACAAAGATAAAACAAAAAGACAACGCAGCAATAATTAAAGATCTAGCCATAGTAAAACCCCCATCAAAAAAAATAAAACAACCTCGCCAAAGGCGATGCCAACTCTATTGCTCACTACTTGACCTCAAGCAGCTTAACCCCTTTTTCGTTAAGCTTACGTACAGCCGTTGTCCCCACTATTTCGACAATAACAACCTCCAGCACCAGAAAAACTTTTGCCCCGCCCCTCGGACACCCCACAAGAACCTCCTGTCCCTTACCCATCGCCGCATGAATATGCATCTTAGGCCCGTCCTCATCGCTGAATATCGTCCCAACCCCAAGCACCTCACCGGGCCCGACAAATTTCGCGAAATTACCAACGATAGTAGGCTCCTCCTGCTTGGGCCCCACAACAACATCCGCCTCACGAAAACCGCCGGTAATAAACACCGAAGCCGAGCTAATATTCTCCTTCGCAGCGACCCCTTCGATACACTCATATATCTCATCCCCCTCGCCCAAACGCAATACAACAACCCGCCCAACACTGCCGACACTATATTCCATAATGACCCTCACAAATAATGTTGATTTGCAAGGATTATACTCTCCAAAAAACTACTCAACAAACAAAAATTCCCTCCGATCCGCCATAAGTACCTAATCGTCAAAATCATTACGATCGAAATCTCCCAAACAGCAAAGACACTCAAAAAATCGCGATATGTACGCATAACAAATGGTTTCGCCCTGTGGGATGGTGTTTTGCGCATAAAAAAGAAGCAGCGCCGAGGAGGGCAGCACTGCTTCCTCGCATGGGTTGATAACCCAGCGTCTTTAGGAGGAGGAGAATTCCGTTAAATTTTTAATGTCAATTACTCGTTCCAATCAGATTACGAGGGTAGGTCCGATATGTTCGCGGAAATTCTGTCAAAACTCATGGAAACCGCAATGAATCAGACCTTGCCGCTGGACATTGCCCTGAATATATCCCCGGAAGGTTTGCACCTTTACGATGAAAAGGGCTTTAGAGCCTGCGTTTTATCAAACTTTTGGGTTAACGGCACTCCATTTTCTGCCGAAAACACCGCAGGAAATACTAAATCTTATGGGTTACGGGGTACTGTTATTACTTGGGGGTAAAAATGCAGCAGGACTACATCGAAAAAACCCGCTCTTTCGTAGTTGAAAATTTCCTCTTCGGTGACAGTGACGGCCTGTCAGAAAGCACATCGCTAATGGAAGCCGGCATAATCGACTCAACCGGAATACTCGAACTCGTTGGTTTCCTGGAAAACAGCTACAAAATAAAGATCGAAGACGGAGAAATAATTCCGGAGAACATGGACTCTCTCCTGGCCATCTCGTCTTTCATCTCAGCCAAGCTAACCGGCCAGGTACCGGAATACGAACTATAACAAAGATCAATATTTGGGGGAACATCTATGTGCGGCATCGCCGGAATATGCCATCTATCAGGCAGCCATGAAATATCGCTCGACTCCATCAGGCAGATGACCGAGGTCGTAAAACACCGCGGCCCGGACGAAACCGGAATCTACCTCGCCGACAAGGTAGCAATGGGACACGCACGCCTAAGCATTATAGACCTCTCCTCCGGTTCTCAGCCGATCCGCAACGAAGACTCAACACTATGGATCGTATACAACGGCGAGGTATTCAACTACAAAGAGCTCCGAAAGCAGCTAACCGACAAGGGCCACAAATTCTACACCACCTCAGACACCGAAGTACTCATTCACATGTACGAAGAGTACCGGGAAGATATGCTGGAAATGCTAAACGGCCAGTTCGCCTTTGCCATCTGGGACACAAATAAAGAAGAGCTGTTCATGGCACGCGACCGCGTCGGAATAAGACCTCTCCACTTCACCGTCCACAACGGAATGCTCCTCTTCGCCTCAGAGATCAAATCCATCTTCACCGTAAAAGGCATCCCGCGGGAAATAGACCCCGCTGCGATGGAACAGATTTTTACCTTCTGGACGACTCTGCCGGGATTCACCGCCTTCAAGGGCATACACGAGCTAAAACCAGGCCACTTCCTGAAAGTTTCCAAAGGCGAAATAAAAACACACAGATACTGGGACATCCCGCTGCCCGACAGCAGGGACCACATAAAATGGTCCACAGACCAGATCAGCGAACACGTATCGGAACTGCTCCTCGATGCCGTCAGAATGAGACTACGCGCAGACGTACCCGTAGGAAGCTACCTAAGCGGCGGACTCGATTCCTCCGGCATAACCGCAATGATCGTACGCAATTTCGACAACGACGTAAAAACTTTCGGAATACGTTTCCAGGAACAACAATTCGACGAAGGAGACCACCAGAAAGAAATGGTCGAATACCTGAACGCAAAACACAGCGAAATATATGCGACGAACGACAAAATAGGAAACGCATTACCAGACGTAGTCTGGCACGCAGAAAAACCCCTCCTGAGAACCTCGCCGGTACCCCTATACCTCCTTTCCCAACTCGTAAGAGACTCCGGCCTCAAAGTAGTCCTGACGGGCGAAGGC
The DNA here is from genome assembly GCA_030671565.1 of Anaerohalosphaeraceae bacterium. Next base: position 2,104 of record DAOVIC010000127.1, on the reverse strand, counting down.
GCAGACGAGATATTCGGAGGATACAACATCTTCCGCGAAGTGAAGATAAGAAGATTCCTCGCAAGGTTCCCCGATTCCGCAAAAAGACTCGGCCTCATCGCACAACTTTATCCATATATCTTCAGCGACCGGCGACTGAAAAGTTCGATGCAGTCATTTTTCACAAGGGGCCTGGACGAAGCACAGGGCCCGCTCTTTTCGCATCTGCTAAGATGGAAAAACACAAGCCGAATAAAAACCTTCTTCTCAGAAGACATGAAACGCCGCACATCGGAAACCGACGTCTTCCAGCAGGTCTCAGAATCGATTCCCGCCAACCTGAAAGACTCCGACTACCTCGCAAAAGCACAATACCTCGAAATGTCGATCTTCATGAGCAACTACCTGCTCTCATCGCAGGGCGACCGCGTAGCAATGGCAAACTCCGTAGAAATTCGCCTGCCATACCTCGACCCGAACGTGATGGAGTTCATGGCAAAAGTTCCCGCAAGATGGAAAATACTCGGCCTGACAGAAAAGCACATGCTAAAAAAGGTCTTCACCGGAATACTCCCGCCCAGCATAATAGAAAGAAAAAAGCACCCATACAGGGCGCCCATCGTAAAAAGCCTCCTCTGCTCGGATGCTTTCGACTACTCCGCCGAAATGCTCTCAGACACCGCCATAACAAAAGCCGGAATATTCGATCCGCACAAAGTATCGAAACTCATAAACAAAATAAAGGCCGTATCCGCAGCCAGCGAAATAGACAGCATGGCTCTGGCCGGAATACTTACAACACAACTTATAAACGACAGGTTCATCGAGAATTTTACTGCACCGCCAAAAAGCGAACACATGCCCGATCTTCTCGTCGACCAGCGAAAACACGTAGCACAAAACAGATAAATTATTTAGCAGCAGGGATAAAACTATGACAGTTAAAACAGAAAAATTCACAAGAGACGTACTAAAGATCGATTGCGAGACCGAGCTGGAAAAAATATCAGAAACCCTGCGCAAAACTCTCCGCCAATTCAAAAAACGCGGCGTAATAGTAGCCCTCTCAGGAGGAATAGACAGCAGCGTCGTAGGCGCCATCTGCACTCACGCACTCGGCAAAGAAAGGGTCCTCGGCCTCTTCATGCCCGAAAAAGACTCCTCAGGCGACACACTAAGACTAAGTCGCATGATAGCCGACCACCTCCAGATCGAAGCGACCTGCGAAGACATAACCCCCATCTTAACCGCCGCCGGATGCTACAAAAGAAGAGACGAAGCAATTCGCCAGGCAATCCCCGAATACGACGACACATACAAATGCAAAATAGTCCTCCCCTCGCTAACAGACAGCCGGCAATACCGCTTTTTCTCCGTCGTAGTAGAATCACCCGAAGGCCAGGTAAAAAAAGCCCGCCTCTCCGCGGACGCATACCTCAACATTCTCGCCGCATCCAACTTCAAGCAGAGGATCCGCAAGATGATGGAATACTATTACGCCGACAAAAACAATTACATCGTCGCAGGCACGCCGAACCGCCAGGAATACGACCAGGGATTCTTCGTAAAAGGCGGAGACGGACTCGCGGACATCAAACCGATCGCACACCTGTACAAACTGCAGGTCTACCAGATGGCAGCCTACCTGTCCGTCCCCGACGAAATTCAACAGCGCGGCCCGACAACAGACACATACTCAATGCAGCAGAGCCAGGAAGAATTCTACTTCTCCGTCCCATACGACAAAATGGACATCTGCCTCTACGCAAAGAACAACAACATAGACCCCGCCCAAACAGCACAAGCCGCCGGCCTTACCCCCGAACAGCTGCAACACGTATACAGGGACATAGAAGCAAAAAGAACCGCCACAGCCTACCTCCAGTCACCCCCGATCCTCATAGAAAAAGTTGAGGAGATCACAAAATTATAGTTATCGCAGACAATTGCGTTTGGCGGCAGGCAAAATACTTCAGGCAATGTTGCAAATACGCCAGCGGTAGTGTAAGATATATCTGTAATAACATTGACAATAACCAGCCATCCCCTCATAATTGGCTGCCTTAGTCGGATCAGAGTAATTGCAAAGGGAACAAGTGAAGATTCTAGCCAAAACAATGCGGCT
>DAOVIC010000060.1 GCA_030671565.1 Anaerohalosphaeraceae bacterium | reverse complement strand
TAAATTTTTAGTGTATGCCTTATGCCTGTTGCGGCTTTATCTGGCGGCGTTAGAAAAACTCGGTTTAGAATAACTAAACCTGCGTTTTCTGCCTTGCCAGCTAAAGTCCTCACGACGACCTAAGGCTATACATAAAAATTTAAGTGCTCTAGTGCCGCTCTTGTTCAAGATGAAGTTTCGGGGGTGTTTAGTCTTAGCAGTAGGCCTATCTTGTGAGTCCGTGTTTTTTGGTGGTTTTATTCTGTGTATGGTATGATCAGCCGCATTGTTGGGCGTATTTGGTTTTTGTCGTTTATTACGTGCCTGTTTGCATCTGATATTATTTTTGTGCGGCTTGTTGTTCCGTAATATTTCATTGCGATGGACGATAGTGTTTCGCCGGCTGTTACGGTGTGTATTCGCGGCGGTGTTGCGGGCGGGGGTGTTTCGATGTTTTTGGCGGAGGTTTTGTTTGGAGGCGGAGTTTTTTTCGGGGGGCTTTGTTCCTTGTCGATGCTTATCGGCATATCGACTTCCTGTTCCTGGAACATGTCGTGATGTCGCTGATCGACAGACTGTCCGGGCCAGAGGGAGATGATCAGGACGATGCCGATAACCAGCACCGTCCCGATAAGTATCCCGATCTTTACATCATTTTTCATTTATTTATTTTTTCCGTCATTGCCTTGTCCGATCAATAGGGTCGGTGCTGCAATTGCAATGGACGAATAGGTACCGGCGATGATACCGACGAGCATAGCAAAAGTGAAACCTCGCAGGCCGGGGCCTCCCCAGATGTACATTACAAGGACAACTACGAAGGTTGTAACCGATGTCAGCAGCGTACGAGAGAGGGTCTGGTTGATACTTGCCGAAAGCAGCGGCTTTGAAAGATTCGTCTGGTTTCCGCGGTTTTCACGTATTCGGTCGAAGACAACGATCGTGTCATTAAGCGAATAACCGATGATGGTCAGGAAGGCGGCGATGATGGTCAGGTCGATCTTGAAGTCCTGTATCAGGAGCATGTCTCCGATCGGCGTTCCTGCGATATATGTGCACACGGTGACGGCACCTAAAACGACGCAAACATCATGGACCAGTGCGGCGATGGCAGCGAAACCGTAATTGGCTGTGCCGAACCTGATCCAGATATAGGCGACAATCACAATCAGTGAAAGTATGATGGCGATCAACGCACGTGTCATTGCTTCGGCACCAACCGACGGGTCGATCTGTGTTACCCGTGAAAGCGAAGTCTCCAGTGAAGTTGCACCGAGTATCTTTGCCTTTTCGTTTTCAACGAAACGCGTCCACTCGTCAGAGCTAAGATCCCTGTAGCCTGCATCGTCGTGAACGGCTACATAGACAAAGCTGTTGGTTCTGGCTTGCGGATCGGGTTCGTTTAGCTGATCGTCGAGAATCGTGTACTGGTACCATGTCAACTGCTCCATGTCGCTCTTGAATCGTATCTCTTTTAGCCTTGCTGTGATGTCATCGATGCTTGTTTCTGCGGAGAGGTCGACAGCGATCTTTACGCCGCCGAGGAAATCTGCGAGTTCAAGTTCGGAATCCGAGACAGCCTGGGCGGATACGATCCTGGCGTTTAGATTGTCACGTTTTTTGAGGTGACCATCGAAGGTTTCACGAATCGCGTTGCTGACTATTTCGTCGATGACCGGGGCCGAGATCTCAGCGTTTTCTTCAAATGCCTCGTTTAGGACATCCCTTAAGAGGCTTGTGTTTACCTGTCCGAGCGAGACGGCAAACTTGTTTCCGTCCTGCGGGGTAACAGAGAGTTTATACAGGGATCGTCCTGAGTCCTGTGCAACTGCGTTGACGGCAGCAGTTACGGTTTCGACGGTCTGGCCCGGCTGGGTGAAGTTTATTGTTGCCGTGGTTTTGTTTGTCTCAGTGGTGCTGATCTCAAACTGAAGTCCCAGTTCGCCTACGCTGTAAACTTTTGCGTTTGCAAGTTCGCTGCCAAGCTCCTGACCTTTTGCCTGTATCATTTCCCGGACGCGGCTAATGTCAAGTCCGCTTCCTTCGAGCACCTCGATAATAACGCTTGTGCCTCCGGTAAACTCGATACCGTATTTGCTGTTTTTGGATTCGTCGCGACTTGAGAATATGAAAATGCCGCCTAAGACAAGTATTGCGGAGAGGGTGAAGAAAACGCCGCGAAGTGCCATCCAGTTGATGCTAGGTTTTTTTATCAGGAGTAACATTTTCAGTTTGTTCTTCAGGACGCCCATGTTCATTAGCGAGTCGAAGATGACGCGAGTTGCAAAGAGGGCCGTGAACATACTTGAAGCGATACCGAGCATCAGCACGATAGCGAAACCTTTTATCTCTTCCGATGCTACCATGTTCAGGATCATGGCAACGAAGAAGGTTGTAATGTTCGCATCGAAAATTGTTCTAAATGCCCGCTGATAACCGTTTGCGATGGCGGTTCTAAGCGATCCTCCGCGGTTCTGTTCTTCACGGATACGCTCAAAGATAAGAACGTTTGCGTCAACACTCATGCCGATCGTCAGTATCAAGCCGGCGATACCGGGCAGAGTAAAGGTTGCATCGAACATGACCATCATGGACAGGATAAACAGGATGTTCATTCCCAAAGCCAATGTCGCGATGATGCCTGCGAAGAAGTAATAAGTTATCATGAAGACGCCGACGGCGATCAAGCCGTATTTTCCGGCTTGTACGCCCTTGTCACGGTTGTCTGCACCGATGGTAGAACCGATAGTTTTTTCGGAGATGGGTACGTCCGAGAGTCTGGCGGGGAAAGAACCGGCGTTAAGTTTGTTTACGCTGTCGTCGACTTCGACCTGTGTGAAATTGCCAGTGATTATTCCGCTGTCTCGAATTGCGCTGTTGATGACAGGTGCGGTAATCGCCTGATCGTCAAGTATGATACAGAGCGGTCGTTCGAGATTGCTGCTGGTGAGCTGCCAGAAGAGTTTTGCCGCGATATCGTCGTGAGTGAAACCGATCGCGCGACGCCCCATCTCGTCCGTTGTCGGGTATGCTTTTTTTAGTTTCCACTGCTTGTCGCCAGTGACGTGAAGCATGGTTTCATTTTGCTGATTGCTTGCCAGGACGTAAGTTTTTTCGCCGAACTGTCCGATCGCCAGGGCACCGATATCCTGGTATCCTCTTGAGAAGTTTCCCGGATCCTCGATCTCGATCCATGTGTACTTTCGGTCCGAAGCCTGTTTTGGTCCTTTGGTTTTTAATGCCTCAAGGTACGCTTCAAGTTCGTCGGGACGAGTTACGCCGTCGCCGGTGACGGGCAGGATGCGGAATTCGAGTACACCTGCACCTTTTAGCATACGTTTGATGTCTTCCGGGTCGTCAAGTCTTCCGCCAACTTTGCGGTATTCGGCAAAAGCGGCGATTGCGTTGTCTATCTTTTCCGAACGGTCGGGGAAATCTTCCCTGAACTTTGCGAGCAGCTCTTGTCTTTTTGTGCTGGCTTCGTTAAGTGCGAGGACGTCTGTGAACTGTGCAATGCTGAGGTTCAGGTCCTGAAGCTTTTGTGTGGCGGTGTTATATTGGGCGTTAAGGCCCGTGTCGGGACGTGCAAGGTCGTTGATGACCGGGGCCCGTTTTGCATAGAGGTCGATATATTCTTTTGTCAGTTCTATCGCGTTCTTATCGTCCTTTGCGAAATTTTCTATTTCTTTGGCGAGAGAATCCGAATCCAACTGATACCAGCTGCTTGCCCTGGCTGCAAGGTTGCCTGTGGGGAGTTTTAATTCATCGAGTTTGGCGGTGATCGCTTCCATACGATCGCCAAGCTCGTCGCGGGTGCGTTGTTTAGCGTTTCGCTCGTCGTTTATTTTTACCCAATCCTGGAGTATCTGTCGTCTCGGTTGAGAGTCACCGGCGACCTTGTCGATCATTTCGTTCCTGGTTTCGGTAACGGCCGAGAGTGAGCGTTTGATCTTCATGAGGTTTTCGTTGCCTACCTCGAGAGCCTCAAGTGCCTGCTCGTAATGATCTCTTTTTGCAATGGTATCCTGACTTGCAAGCGGCAATTGTATTTCGAGCCGCGTATCTCCTAAGGGTCTCATGACGATGTTTGCAAGGTTTTTAGGGTCGATACGCCGGCGAAGTATGGGGATCATTCGCTGGGCCAGTCCCTTCCGTTCGGAACTGTCGAGGCCTTCTGTATCGATCTCGTAGATCATGCTTGAACCGCCGCCGAGGTCGAGGCCGGGCTTTAGCTTTTGGTCCAGCGGGTAGACCGTAAATATAGCGGTAACAACCAAAAATATGATTAATGCAGGTTTCCAAATCTGATTTCTGTTCATAACGTTATTTCCAAAAAGTTCAGTTGCAAAAGTTTTTCCAACGCGTACGACTTGTGTTCGCTTTATTCTTGCGAGATCTTGCCGCTTATCGCGCCTATTGTTACCTTTATCTTCGTATTGTTCGACTCGTCGATCTTGAGTATGATGACGTCATCCTTTACCTCGATTATCGTTCCGATTATGCCGCCGATGGTTTTTACCCGGTCGTTTTTCTGGAGTGCCTGGACCATCTTTGAGTGCTGCTGCTGTTTCTTCTTAGGTCCCCTGAACATCATCATGTATATAAATACAAACATGACACCAAGGAGGATGAGGGATCCGTAACCTTGTTTCTTGGGTTCTACAGGCGGTGTTTCGACTTGGTTTCCGTCTGGAGCAGTCGTTGTACTCTCTGTTGCCGTAATGTCCTGTGCCGGGGCGCCGTTAAGTTCAGTTCCTTCGTCGGCGGCGAGTATCCAAATATTCTTCATTTGATGTTTCCTTTAAATTATATTTTAATTATTATGCTAATTATACTATATCGTCCATTCACTTGTGTTTACTTGACAATGGCAAGGTCCTATAAGTCTTCCCTGCGGCTCTTTATCTATCAAAAAGCTTTCTTTTCAATGCATTCTTCGGCCCATGGTGCGAAAGTGCCTTCGGTTATCCTTTGTCTTATTTCGCTCATTAGCTTTTGGTAAAACGTTATATTGTGCAGGGACACCAGGATCGGTCCGAGCATTTCTCCGACATTGAAAAAGTGCCTTAATGCTCCTCTGCTGAAATTTTTGCAGCAGTAACATTGGCAGTTGTCTTCTATCGGCGATCTATCTTTTATATGCGTACTGTTTCTAAGTCTCAGCGGTCCGTTTCGTGTAAAGGCGAAAGCGTTTCTTCCGTTTCTTGTCGGCAGGACACAATCGAACATGTCAACGCCGGCACGGACAGCTGAGATTATATCCAACGGCAGTCCAACGCCCATGAGGTATCGGGCCTTTTCCTGCGGCAATATCTCGGCTGTATGCTCTGTCGTTCTTGCCATATGCTCGTATCCTTCGCCGACGCTTAGTCCGCCGATCGCGTATCCGTCGAAGTCAAGGTCTATCAGCTCTTTGGCACAGAAGCTTCTTAGCTTAGTGTCTATGCCGCCCTGGACGATACCGAACAGGAGCTGGTTTTCATTGCTGTGGGCCTCTTTACATTGGCCGGCCCATCTGATCGTTCTTTCGACGGCTTTTTCCAGCTGCTTCGGTTCGCATGGAAACGGCGGGCATTCGTCAAAGCACATAATGATGTCCGCTCCGAGGCGGTTCTGTGCCTGGGTTGCGATCTTTGCGTCCATGTAAATTCGTTCGCCGTCCATGTGGCTTGCAAATTCGACACCGTCTTCGCCGATCCGGTTCAGGGTGCTTAGCGAAAAGACCTGGTAGCCGCCGCTGTCTGTTAGGATAGGGCCTTTCCAGCTCATCATTTCGTGCAGATCGCCAAGTGCTTCGACCACATGCGTTCCCGGTCTGATAAGCATGTGGTAGGTATTGGCGAGTATGATAGTCGAACCGGTCTGACTTATCTGCTGAGGTGTCAGTCCCTTGATCGTTCCTCGCGTGCCTACGGGCATAAATACCGGGGTGTCGACGACGCCGTGTGCGGTTTTAAGTTTGCCGCATCTTGCATTGCTTGCGGGATCTTTGGCAGTTAGCTCGAAAGTTTTCACGACTAATACCTCTTAACCAATGAAGAACCGGGGTAGTAGTAGCTGAGTATACTGTCAAATCGTTTTCCGCTTCGCGCCTGCCCAAGTGTGCCATACTGGCACATCCCAACGCCGTGACCAAATCCGGTACCGGCGTAGAATCTGAACTTGCCATCTTTTTTCTCGATCCTGCAGGCAGTGCTTTTTAGCTTCATGCCTGTCGGGTCAAGTGTAAGACGGAGGTCCTCGCCTCTTAGCCAATCGCTGGTGCCGTCTTTGCCGATGATCTTTACGGCGTTTATCCTGCGGATCTGAGCATTTTGCCTTACATCGGTCTCTTCGATAGCAACGACAGTTTTCAATCGTTTTAGCGACGAATATTTTTCTGTCAGCTTCGAAGAAGCCCTGGCGATGTCGATCTCAAAAGCGGGCCAACTTAGATAGCTTGCACGGGCGACCTTTTTGCAATGGGGGCATGTTACGCCGCTTAACGGTTCAAAGGAATCACCGAATACTTTTCTGCTGTTTTCGGTGTGGCCTCCGCAGGTCGAGCTGTAGTAGGTCGGGAAGATATTCCTTGTGCCGTTTTCATGCCTACAGGTAAGAACCAGCCCTTCTGTTTGCCTTACGGCGTCGCGGACGGTAACTCTCTCTGCGGCAAGACCGGCGTAAACCTGGTTTGCCTGGGTTGCCTTTACGTCCCATTGCCGACCGGTGCCGAACCGTTTTGCGATATACAGACAATAAGTTCTGGCGGCAACGGCCTGGGTTTTTAGAGCCTCAGGCTCCCAGTAGCTTGGCATCTCCGCTCCAACGACGCCTGCGAGATAGGCTTCGACGTCAAGTTCGTTGATGACCATGAACGAACTACCGTCAGAGTTTATTTTTAACCTTAACCTGCCTCGGTAGTAATTATCGTTTATTGCCAGGACATAATGGTCGTCCGGTGTAACCAGAATTTCGCTTGAGAATCTGTTCGATCCTATCGCAAGTTGTCCGTTGGCGATCGAAACCGAAACCGAGGTGTCTTCACTGGTAAAATGAGCACTGGCGGCGCTTTGGCCGTCGCTAATGACGAAACCGGCTGCACTTTTTAGAGTACAATTTCTAATTTTGTCAAAGAGCAAAACCCTTATAGCGGGTTTTTCAATATTACTTATACTGACTGAAGGATACTCTAACTGGCGTTTCCAACAGCCCACAAATGTCCATGCAAACAAGAAAACCACTGCCCCGCAGGCAATTACTGTATGTCTGAAAGCAACTGTTCTGTTAGAGGGCAATTTTAACGCTCGCAAAAAAGTTCACAAGATACATTTACTGAAGGGTTCTAAGGTTTAAACCGTTACTTGTAAGCTTTTCCTTGATCTCGTCAAGACTGGTAACTCCAAAGTTCTTACAACCGAGCAGTTCGGCTTCTGTTTTGCTTATTAATTCGGCAAGTGTTCTGATCTGAAGTCGCTGAAGACATTTTTTTGCTCTTACCGATAACCCGAACTCGTCAACGGTGGTACTTAAAAGCTCCTGGTCAGCACCTTCGGCAACAGCTTCCATTGCGATCGCTTTACCCTGATCTTCAAGCGACATACCAAGCTTTAGGTTCTTCTGGTCGAGTATTTGCTGTATCTCGGCGAGAGATGTTTCTCCAAAGTTCTTATAAGATAAAAGTTCTATCTCGCTGATCCTTAACAGGTCACCGATTTTGTGGATCCCCATCTTCTTGAGGCAGTTTCGGCTTCGAACTGAGAGCTCGAAGTCTGAGATCGGAATCTCAAGTACCTGGTTATGCTGGGAGAGCATTTTTTCGCGTTCTTCATCGTAAATCATTACGCGAGAGCTTTGGATGTCCTTTGCAAAAAGCAGTGCCTTTGCATGGTTTGGATGGCAATCAAGGACCATATCCACGCATATCTCAGCTTTATCGTATTCGCCGATATCTTCATAGAGGACGGCAAGGTTTAGCATTGCGTTTGCATAGACAGGCGAATTTGTTTTCGTCTGCCTGTAATAATCGATGGCGGCATCGTCTTCGCCTCTAAGGTCACATGCGTACGCAAGATGGAAGAGTGCTTCCTGGTGGTTGGCGTCAAGTTCGATGGCGATCTTGTAATTTTCCATCGCAGTTTCATACTCGCCCTTTGCATCATCAAGCCTGCCCATCTGGAAGTGAAAATCTGCGCTAACTTTTTCGAAATTAGAACATGCCTTCAGTACTTCATCGGCTTCGTCGAATCTTTGGGCCTTGCGAAGAGTCTCCGCTTTTAGCAGGGCGATCATAAGCGAATCGGCGCTGTTTTTTCCGGCTTTATCAAAGCTTGACAACGCTTCGTCAAATCGGCTTTCATTGCATTGTGCGCGGCCAAGGTAAACATATTTTTCCTTGCAATCGGCGGCTTTGCTTAGGCATTTTGTCGCCTGGTCGTATTTGGCGAGTATGCAAAGGCCAATACCTTTTCCCAGGCTGTTCTTGGCATCTTCCATCTCTTGCGAAAATGCCGCCTTTTTCAATTCACTTGAATTGACCAGCGATGAGAGCTTTCGCAAATCTTCGAAGGAGGGAGTTTCCGAACCAAATAAATCAACCTGGGCTTCTTGCATTATCGATGACATAATTTTTGCTCCTTGCAACCTTGTATTAATTAAAGCTAACGAAACTTTCGGGTAACGAAGTAACTACCAAACGGCACATTATAGGGAACGTGTGAATATATGCAAATTTTTTTTCATCTCAAAGCGGAGTCCTGAACCCTTTATTTGTGGTCAGTCTTTACATCTTTAATTTGGCGAATATTTTTTGCATGAGAGGCATTTGTTGTTATATTGAAGTTTTAAGGGGATCCCCGTTTTATTGGCTGGGAGAATCCGAAAGTTGCGAAAACGGAAACCATAAAACAAGACTCAGGAAGGTACTATTTTGAGGCTAAGACGTTCTCTGCTTTGGGCGGGGCTGATTTTCATTGTTATTCTTGCTTTTCTGTCCGTATACGGTGCTTTTATCGGAGCAGCGAAAGCTCAGCAGTTCTTCAATTCTATGCCGCTTGCGGTTTACTGGTCTGTGTTTACGATCCTTTTGGTCGTTTCATTCTATGCATTTCCCCGTTTTCGCAGGCAGCCGGGGCTTCTTTTGATGCATCTTGGCGGGGTGCTTATCATCGCAGGTTCGATGTTTTCTTCGCAGGGCGGGCATGAAATGCAGCGAAAATACTTCAATCACGATAAGATCGCCAAAGGACAAATGACTATTTACGAAGGCCAGGCGGAAAATCGTGTTCTGGTCGATCTTAACAGCAAGCACGAAAAGAGCGATATTCGCCAATTACCATTTGAGGTTCGCCTTAATGTTTTCAGGATCGAATATTACGATACGGGGACGCTTGCGGTATGGGTTGGCGATGATTTGATATGGTCGGGTCTGGCGAGGGAGGGCAACTCGATAAAACTTCCGGGCGGGTACGGTACGATAATTCCGCAGAAAACTTTTAAGCGTTTTCAGATCGACGAAAATTCGGTTGCGACAGATACCGAAGGTCCCGGCGCAAATCCCGCGGTGGAGGTTCTTGTCAAAAGACCGGACGGGAGCGAACAGAGGCATTACGTTTTTGAATACTATGGCCCTGTTTCAAAAGAGGATCGTTTTGATATGTCGTACCGC
>DAOVIC010000164.1 GCA_030671565.1 Anaerohalosphaeraceae bacterium | reverse complement strand
CGACCCGGTGAAGTGGACGCAGAAGGGGCTTATTCCCAGGGGTCTGCGAGAGAATATGCTTACTGTTCGGTGGGATGAAGTCGGAACTCCGCAAACCGCAGCCGACGTTGAGCGTTTTGCGCATACAAGGAATACACTTGTTCAGGACAACGAAATGCATGATGTGCTGCAGACTCTTGGCGACGGAAACGCGATATACTTTTCATGTGCGGGATATAATAATGTCGTTCGCCGCAACCTCATCTATAACTCTCCAGGCGCGCATAACGAAATTCGTTTCGATGACGATCAGCAGGAATCTGTTGTTGAAGACAATATCGTCTTCGGCGGCGGTATACTCTTGAAGCATCGCAACAGAATAACAAATAATGTCATCGTGGGCTATCTGCCGGAAATTGTTTTCAAGAACGAAACTGAAGTAGGCTCTAAGGTTGAAAATAATATTCTTTACAAACTTGGCAGTGAATCTCAACCTTATTTTTTTGCAAAACCAACAGGCAAGCATAACGGCTATGATATTATGAAAAGAGCGAATTCCGACAAGAATCTTTTTTATGCAAAAGATACTTCTGAAATAAAAGCTTTCCTTGTGGATGTTCAGGGACACGGATTAGAGAAAAATTCCATCATTGCCGACCCTCTGTTTGTTGACCTCGAAAAGGGCGATGTCAGATTAAGGGCGAATTCACCGGCACTTAAGCTCGGCATGAAGTCGATAGATATAACAAAGATAGGTCTTCTGGACGATCCGGCATACCTTCGCTTAAAAGAGATGGGTCTGGAAACTTTCTATGGTCCTAAACATAAGAAAAAAGATACCGAGGAATAATGAAACATACAATGAATTTACTACCTATTAAACAATTCGTACTATTTATAGTGATCGCAACAGCTTTTCCTGTTGGTGCGGCTGAGCTTTATGTTGCAAAAGACGGCAAGGATTCTAATCCGGGAACGTTTTCTGCTCCTTTTGGGACGATCCAGAAAGCGGTTGATGTCGTCGGTGCCGGTGATACGGTTTACATACGGGCAGGCCGGTACCATGAAGCGGTCGAAGTGAAGGACTTAAAAGGCTCGCCTGGCAAACCGATTTTATTTGCCGCTTACAAAGGTGAAAAGGTGACTCTGGATGGTTCGGAGCCCATAACCGCCAAATGGACAAAGCACAAAGGTTCGATCTATAAGACAAAGCTCGACAAAGATATCTGGCAGCTGTTTGTGAACGACAAAAGCGCAACCTCTGCTCGATGGCCCAACGGCAACTGGTACGACGGTTCGGTCTGGGACAAGACAAAATCAATGGCCTGGCCCGAGAAGAAAGACAGCTCTTTCGGACATCATTTTAACAAGGCATTGAAGACGCTCGATTTTTCGCTTGAAGACGGCGGGATCATTATAGTTAACTCCGGTTCTTTCAAGACATATAAGGGTCTTGTGCTTAAGCATTCGCCTGCATCCGACAATTTTAAATACAACACAAGGCGAGTCCGTCAGCATTTCGGCGACTATCCTATTCAAAAACAGGGGTATTTCATAGAAGGTAAGCCGGGACTTATCGATGTGCCCGGCGAATGGTTCTATGAGCCGAAAGACAAGACGCTGTACCTCTGGGCGGAAAAAAACCGCAACCCCAACGACCTTGAAATCCGCGGCAAAACGATCACCTATGCATTGGACATCGAGGATTCAAGTTATATAAGTATCCGGGGGATCGACTTTTTTGGCGCGACTTTCAAATCTGAAGACTCAAGCTATATCACCATAGAAGACTGCCGTTTGCTTTACCCGAGCTATTCAAAACGTATGCTTCGTGAGCTTGGGGATATGGAAGTAACAAGCATGCTGGTTCGCGATGAATTCGATCCGGCATACAACACTGTCCGCAATTGTGTTTTCGAATATGCCGACGGCCCGGCCATTCACATGAACGGTGTCGGCAACACTGTCGAGAACTGTTATATGCACGACATCGACTACAGCTGCACTTATGCGGGCGGATGGACGATCAATATGGTCGATGCCCCGCAGCTTACCTTCCGCAGAAACACAGTTCATACAACGGGCCCGTCCGAGCTTCTCAAGGCCGGTAGAAAGAACGTAATAGAACTTAACGACCTTTCACGCTCCGGGTATCTGCAGAATGACGGATCGCTCATACAGGTCAGCGTCAAACAGCAGGACGAAACCGAAACTCGCTATAACTGGGTACATGACAGCGTAAAGATCGGTATTCGTTTTGATAACTCTAACAGGCCGGGTTCGCCCTGGGGCGAAAACAGCAGGGTCCATCACAACGTCGGGTGGAAAACCAACCGTCTTTTCTTCAAGGGTGACAAGCATTATATATATAACAATCTCGCGTTCGATAACCGCTTGAATGATCTTACGCCGTCGAGCGATATAAAAACGAACGGTAGAAATTTCGAGACTATCACACGCAATAACATCGTAAGCAAGTTTTCCGGCCACCGTACAGGACCGGGTAAAGATCATCCGGTGCCCGGTATTGTCGATCATAACTGGGCAGCGAATTTCAAAGGCCGTAATATTCGTACGCAGCTTCGCGACCCGGATAACCTGGATTTTCGCCCGAAGAAAAGAGCTGAAGTTGTAGACGCAGGGGCTGGTATTGAGGGATTCGATATTAAGTACACCGGCAAGGGTATAGACATCGGCCCTTATGAGTATGGTGACGAAAATTACTGGATACCCGGCAGACAATGGCCGCACGCATCATCGCCTGTCCCGCCGGACGAAGCGACAAACGTAAAAACTGATGCTGATCTGATGTGGCTGAAAGGCTATCAACGGGAAAAACATCGTGTCTATTTCGGTTCCAGCCGCAGTGCTGTTGAGAAAGCAACGCCTAAAGCAAAGGAATACAAAGGGGAATTTACGAATAATATTTATACTCCTGACAGGCTTGTACCGGGCAGAACTTATTACTGGCGTGTAGACGCTATTAAGAATAAAATGCCGGTAAAAGGAAAAGTGTGGTGTTTTAAGGTCGAACTCCCTGAAAAATAGACCCATTCGATACAACCGAAAACAGAATTTGAAAGGATGCTCAAATGAAATTTAAAAATCTGCTGTTGATATTGTCACTTTTTACCGCACTATTTATCGGTTGCGATGAAACAGGCAGCAATTCAATGTCAACTGAGATATATGTTGCGCCTGATGGAGATGACACAGCCTCAGGTAGTTTAGAAGCTCCTTTTGCCAGTATAACAAGGGCTCGGGATGCCGTAAGAGAACTGCAGGATATGGATACCACTGTCTACCTTCGCGGTGGAACGTACCATATCGATGAAACGATCGTTCTGGGTATCGAAGATTCGGCGCCGGCAGGGGGTTCTGTTACCTACGCAGCCTACGCCGATGAAGAACCCATTATCAGCTGCGGCAGGCAGATTAGCGGCTGGTCGAAGCTTGACGAAAAGCCTGAAGCTCTTCCTTTGAAGTCTTTTGGCAATGTCTACGTCGTCGATGTGCCCGAAGCTAAGGGCGGCAAATGGAATTTTAAGACGCTTTATTCAGGCGAGAAACTCCTTCCGCGT